>NZ_CP049298.1:3000000-3243462 GCF_011058315.1 Chryseobacterium sp. POL2
GTTTCATTACAAAAAAATAAAATTCCTTTTCTGAGGAATATATTATTAGGTGGTTTTTTTAACTGCCTTTTTTTATTGTAAATTTTTAATATTGATTATTAATCATTTACGATTTTTGGATAAATTTTAATTTCTTGGAAACTTGATTTCAGGCATTTGATAGTGTTTATTGGGTAAAGTAATTTAAAATTTATTGTAAATGAACAAGACTGAAAAAAGATTGGTTGAATTCGTAATTAAGAATAATCAAAAGTTAAAAAAAAGAGTGAGTGAGTTAGAAAGAATTATTGCTGAAATGAATAATTTTAAAGAAAATCTAACGGTAAAAGAAATATGCGAGCAATATTCTCTTAGCCGAAAGACTTTTGACAGATACCGAGAAGCTGGAATGAAGGTTTTACAACCCAAAATGAATGGGAAAATTATTGTAAATAGAAAAGAATTTGAAAAATATTTAAACCAATAACCAATGATAGATAAAATAAAATTTTATATAGAAAATGTTAGATTAAAGGATGATGTTCTCAAAGATAAATTTAAAAGAAAGCCAAATTCCAGAAATGGAAATGAAGTTTATCTCTTTGACCATTTTAATTCTGTTTTTGTAAAGAAGAATATAGATGAGGTGGATAATAGTCCTGAAGACGAAGAAGAGGCTTATATTGAAAATGTTAAACACCAAAACCTTTACATTCTTTATATAAGAAAAATAGATACTAAAGTTGGAAAATTGATATTTCACCAAAATCTTAGAAGAAATTGGATAAATTATATCAAACTACAATTTTTAAGAGGTTTTGAGGGAGATTTTCTATCTCCAACCTATGATTTAAAGTTTAATGATTTTGTAAAAATTATAGATTTATACGCTAATGAATTAAATATCCCAAAGAATATTTTTTGGAATGCTACGATTACGCAATTAGAATTAGGAGTCAATTTAAAGTTTGATACCAGATTAAAGAAAGATAAAAAGTTGGTAGGTACTATAAGCATGGGGAAAATGCTTTCTTGCTTTGGTAGATTAAAAAATGTTGAGGATAAGCATAGTTATGGTAATCATGGGATTTGTTTTAAAGCAAAGAACTTTGAACTGAGTATTTATGATAAATTAAAAAGAATTATTAAAACAAAAGAAATATTCAAAAAATCTGGAGAAAGAGCGAAGAAAAATAATCAACGGAAATTAAGCCGAGTAACTTTTTTTCTTCGATATGAATTGAGAATATTAAGTATGAGCCATTTTAATCAAAGTGCTTTTAAAAACAGAATTGGGACTCTAAAGCAAATCAAAGATAATTGGAATGAAATATTAACGGTACTTTATGAAACTACTGATGATATTGAATTTTACGATTTCCTATCTCCAGAGATTGAAACTAAATTGATGAAAATTGGATTAGAAAGCAAAGGTCTGGAAAAGTTTAAAGATTTAATGATATATAATGGACTGAAAAAAATAGGATATGAAGATTTTAAAAACTTTATAGTACCATTAGTAAATTCTAAAGTGAGGACTAAATTTGAGTCCGAAATATTACAAGTAAATTCGGAGTTTCGGGATATGTCTAAATATGGAAATTCTTATGAGAGAAAATTCCTAAGAGCATTGGAAACTAAGTTAAACTCTCTTAGAATCTCTTAATATATAAGTAATATATACCTCTAAATCGGAAAGTATTATATGTAAATAAATACAAGTAAACTGTATATATAGTATAATAGATGTATTAGTAAATAAAGATGATTAAGCAAGTAACTAAATAAGTAAATCTTCTTAAAACAAGAAGAGTAAATATATCTTTCAGAAGATTTGCCCGAGAATTAAATTTGAGCTGTGAAATCTGCTTGTATTTTGCTTTTTATTAAATTTATAGATTCTTTATCATCTACCGAAAAAGAATTGATTTTTTGCTTATTAATAACCGTGTATGGAATTTAAACTACCCTATGAAATAAAGAAAAGACTTGTTGAAGAGATTCTGAGCCTAAATAATCCATTTAATCTTTCCGACGATTATGGTTTGCCTGATTTTCTCTTAGGATTATTGCCTTTGAAAGATATGCCTTCAGAGGATAGTCGTTTTAAGAATGCTTATGAAGATGCTATACAGCATACTGTTAATAACGATGATTGGGAGTTCGATTATATTTTTGATAAAAGATTTGGAATCTATAACGATGATAAACTTTTTAAAAATTTTCTTGAAAAAACGATAAATCTTGCTTCTGAAAATAATAAAAACCTTCTTATTTCTTTAATACAAAGGTTTCTTAAAAATTATAATTATCGTATAGTCCAAAGATTTGATGTAAATTCTAATATTATTTATAGTATTGAAGAATATGATGGAAATTTTAATAAAACTGATCTTCCTATAAATGATCTTCCTTTTTTTGTTGTGCCTTGGAGAAAAAATGTAGAAGCTGAATATCCTTATTTCCAATTAAATTCTGATAGCTGGAATGATTTCGGATATAGAACTTATTTCACATTGACTTATTTTGAGTCGGCAGAAAGTAATTACTTGATAGGTGGAATAAGAATAATGAAAGTTGGAGAAAAAACTACGGTTTTGCCAGAGAAATTTTATAGCCTAAATTCTGATTATTGTAGTTTATTCACAGAGGAAAAGAATTATTTCAACTTGAGAGATTTATTTCCTGAAAGATTTAAGTCAATTCTTTCTGGTTTAAATGATAGCGGTTATTTTCCTGTAATTTGTGAAAAATATGAAAACGATGTAGTTTTTAAAACTTCTCTTTGTAGAGATTCTAATGAGTCGGAAAAATTAATTAGAACAATAAGATATAAATTGGATTACGGAGACGTATCCGATTTTTTTAATTTTCGATTTTTATTTAAACCTATTTATTCAGAATATGGTGTAGATTTTAATTTCGATTTTAATATTAAAAAATCTATTCCCAAAAGATTATATTGTATAATTGGTAAAAATGGAGTTGGGAAAACGTTAATGTTAAAGGATTTATTATTAAAAATATCCGAAAAAAATTCTGAAAAAATTCTGCCGAGAGTTCCTCTTTTTGGTAAAACAATAGTTGTTTCTTATAGTTATTTTGATACTTTCAATGATATTAGAAATAGGCTTGATTTTAATTTTTTATTCTGTGGGCTAGTTGATACAGAAACTAATAAACCTTTGTCTAATGATGATATTATAATCAAAATTCTTACTTCTATAAAGAGAATTGAAGAAAAAGAAATTAAAATAAAATATTATTGGATATGTAAAACTTTTCTTGATACTGATATGTTGAGCGAAATCTTCGATTCTAAACTTGAAGAGGTAAAAGAAGTATATAATTATAGAGATATTAACTATTTAGAGATTAGAAAAGAAAATATTGCTGAGACTGTATCGAAAATGAGCTCTGGGCAAAAGTCTCTTTTTTTCATTACTACCGAAATAGTAGCAAATATTCGTTATAATTCTTTGATAATTTTTGATGAACCTGAAACTCATTTACATCCGAATGCTATTACTGAGTTTATGAATGTTATTATGGAATTACTCCAAGAGTTTGATTCTTATGGCATAGTAGCGACTCATTCTCCATTAATTGTTAGAGAAATTTTTTCTGATAGCATTTATGTTTTTGAAAAAGATAAGGTAGTTCCGAGAGTGAGAAAATTAGAGTTTGAAACTTTTGGAGAAAATTTATCTACTATTAATAATGAAATTTTTGGGAATCGGGATGTATCTAAATATTATATAAAAATGATTGAAAGTCTTGTAGATTTAGGAAAATCTTACGAGGAAATTGAAAACGAAATTCAAGGAGAAGTTCCCTTAAATTTGAACGTGAAAATATTAATAAAAAGCTTGGTTAAAAATAGAGATGAAGAACCTAAAGAGTTTTGATGAAGATTGTTTTGAAGTTTATAAAACTGCTGTAAGAAGAAAAAAAGACGAAGCAAAAAAAAATCTTTTAATTGGGTTGGAAAATAGAATTGAATCTCAATTTATTTTATATGCTGAAAAATTTAGTAATAAAAAAATTTATGAAGTAACTACATTAGGTTTTAATAATAATGAAAAGAATGTCTTAATTGATTTGTATCAATATAAATCGGCTGTGATTAGAAATATTAAGAATAAAATATTAGATAGTCAAATTAGAACTATAAATGCTACTTGTCAATATTGTACTTTAAATTCTGTAGAAACTTTAGACCACTTTATTCCGAAAGAAGAATTTCCTGAATTTTCTGTAAACCCTTTAAATTTATTCCCTTGTTGTCCAACATGTAATAGTAAAAAAAGTTATTTGTGTTTTGATGGAGAGGAAAGCTTATTTCTAAATTTGTATCTTGATGAACTTCCAAATAAAAAGTACTTAAAAGCTGAGTTTGATTTTGACGAAAATATCCCTTTGGTAACATTTTCTCTTTATAATCCTGAAAATATAGATGTAATTGATTTTAGAACTATCCAGAATCACTATGAAAGATTAAATCTTTTAGAAAGAATGAGAGTAAAATCCGACGAGATTATAACGGAAATCATTAATAGTCTAAAAACTTATTATAAAGTTAATTCTGACATAGAATCTTTGAAAAGTTTTATCGAAGATGAAGAAATAGAGAATAAAGAAGCTTATGGATATAATTACTGGAAATCCGTATTGAGATTATCTCTAATTCAGTATAATGAATTTTGGGAAAAATACATTATTAATGTCTGAAATTTCCCCTATAATTTCCCCCGAAAAAATCTAACACTTGAAAAAGCCTTTGAATAAAGGAAAAATTTGAAAAAGTTCGAGCCCAGGTGGGACCACAATAAAACTCCTTAATACACTGATATTAAGGAGTTTGTTTTTTATAGGGGAGTGAATAGGATTTAGCTCATATTCACTCTATTATTTAAAATTTTTATATTTTCTTGCTTTACAAGAGATTCTATTGTCGAGTTGATGATGTTGTCAATCTGTGCGCCAACTTTCATAAAACCAAATGCTTTAGATGTCTGGCGAATAAGATCGTCTGTGCTTAAACTCAAATTAGCTTCGATGATTTCTAAGATAACAATCTGGATTTCTTCTTGGGAAATATCTTCAATATTCCTTTTTTCAAATGAATTTTCACGATAAAATTGAATGTTGTCTGGTGTAATTTTGTCGTTCCAATAAAACTCTTGATGTGTTTTATTTTTAGAAATAGTAGGAATACTTTCAGTAATTTCGGTTAGGTAGTTATTCAGTTTGGCACCTGCTCTAGTGGTATTCCAAAGTTTTAATATTTTTCTAAATAAATAATTTTTACTAATAGGAGCCTCTGTTGATACGATTTCTCGTATTTGATTTAGGATTATAGGTCTGTTTTCTAGAAAATAGATGCTTTCAGAATTTGCAGTTGGATTTGCTTCAAAAACGGCGCAGACGTAAGGCATCATTGCTTTATTGAAGCTGGTTTTTTCAACCTTTATTAAAGTATGTTGTGGTGTTCCAGGATCGTCTTCCGAAATAGTTTCTTCGATTTTTTCTTCGTTTGCTTGGTGTTTTAGAAACTCAACTTTCTCGATAATGTCATGGACAATCTTGTGTTTGTTTTTTAACCAATCTAAAGTCCAAATTCTATAAATATTCCAGTTTAATGCAGATAGAACATTGGGTGCAAGTAACTCACGATCATTGGTGGTGTGTATGTTAAAGTAGTTTTCTCCATCCACAAGAATTCCCAAAATATATTCTTTCTCCTTTTCGGGATGTACAATTCCTAAGTCGACTTTATAATCCGAGGTCCCGATATTTTTACGAATTACCAATCCTGTTTTTTCTAAATGTTGGACGATAGAATCTATTAATGAGATTTTCGATTCATTTTCCGAAGTCACTTTTAGTGCATAATTTCCTTTTTCGGCAAAATTTAAAAAATCTTTTAATCCTTTGACGCCTTCGGATTTTGTGCGGTTAAGGTCGATTTGGTCAGGCTTTAATGTGGAAAATACTTTCATTTCGTAACGCGCTCTCGTCACCGCAACATTCAGCCTTCTCCATCCTCCATCGCGATTTAAAGGTCCAAAATTCATAGAGATTTTATTTTCTTCATCTGGACCATAGCCAATAGAGAATAGAATGATGTCGCGTTCGTCACCTTGTACATTTTCAAGATTTTTAATGAATATGGGTTCATTTGTTTTCAATGCAAATTCCTCCAATTTTGGATATTCGATAAATAATTTCTGCAGTAGGTCTTCAATTAAAGTTTGTTGCGTTTGGCTAAATGTAACGACGCCAATCGACTTGGTGTTTTCAGATGCTAGATGCTTTTTGATATAATTGATGATGGCAAGTGCTTCATTCTTATTGGTTCTTGTTTTCCCTTTATCGTAAAAGCCTTCAACAAACTCAAAGGTAACTTTTTGATTCAAATCATCTGGCGATGGGAAAGTTAATAATTTGCTATCATAAAAATTTTTGTTGCTGAAGGATATCAAGCTTTCGTGTTTGCTGCGATAATGTCTTAACAAATAGTTCGACGGTATAGATAACGCCAGACAATCTTCCAAAATACTTTCTAAATCCTCCATTTCGATATTATCTTCGTCAACTTTGGATGACGCAAAGAAACTGGTGGGAGGCATTTGTTTGGGATCGCCTACAATAATGGCTTGTTTTGCGCGTGCCAAAGCACTTATCGCTTCGGATGTCGGCAATTGTGACGCCTCATCGAAAATAACCAAATCGAAATGATCTGTATTGACATCAAAATATTGTGCTACCGAAATAGGACTCATCAACATACAAGGTTTTAGCCTCGGAATTAATGTCGGAATTTGATCAAACAATCTCCTAATTGATAATCCCCTGCCTTTGCTCCGAATCGCTTTTTGCAAAAATCCAATTTCTGAACTTTGCGCAGCTTCTTGATTGATATTGGGAATGTTTGAACTCAGTTTTACAATCAATTTATTTTTAGAAAGATCGATAAATTCTTTGTGCAGATCTTTGTATTGTTGGATTTTTGATTCGTAAATATTGGCATCAAAACTATTCAAAACCTCAGCCTCGTAGGTCGTCTGTATAAAATGATTGAAATGCAATGTTTTATTAAATTCGAACGGAATCTCATGTGGGTTTAGCTTGCCTTCTTCTAGTAAATTGATGCACCATTTTAAATCAATTTCTTGCGCTTTTTCTTTATAAATGTTGTAATTAATCCAGCTTTCTAATTGACTAAGATGAGCGTGTACTTCTGTAAGTTTTTCGAGATTTGGGATTTCAGAAAGATAATTTCCGAGTGTTGTTTTGGCTTCTTTCAATTCATAAACAATGGAAAGGATTTGCTCTATTTCTTGAGAAATATCTTGATTTGCAAAATTGGATTTTAACCATTCTTCAGGATTTTCAACGGCAGATTGACGCAGAAGTTGTTCCAGATTTTCTATATTTTGTAAATCTTTTTTTATAAAATCGGTTTCTAAAATTTCGGTTTTGAAGTAGGTTTTATTAAGACTTTCAAAAACATCATATTGCCTTGCAGAAAGCTTGTTTTTAACATCTTTGTAGTTTTCTAATTGGCTGAAAAGCTGATCTATAATTTGCTCAGAATCAATTTTAAAATGAGCAAAGCCTTGGATAAGGTTTTTTACTTTTCTTTGCTTCAGCCATTTTGGGAAAAACCAAGTGTGTTTTGCTTGATTCCAAAGGATTTGCATCGTGTCAAGATTATTCTCAAAAATGCTTTTGTTGAACTTTTGTGTAATAGAAGTTTCCGTATTTTGTTTTTTAGAAGTAAGGTCTAGCCATTGTTTTAATAACTGATTTTGTTCTGGATCGAAATAAAAGTCAAAAAGTTGCGCTTGGATTTTTTGGCCTTTAATGAAGTTTAAAATCCTTTCGAACTCACCAATTTTCTTGATGTTGATTTGATATTTGTTGAATAAATTTTGTCCCTTTTCGTAATTTGAACGGTAATTTTCAATCGCATCAGAAAGATTATTTTGATGATCAAATCGATGCGCGCTTAGCGTAACAAGATGCAAAGGATGGCTTGTGGGCTGCCCAATTTTTGCCGCAATAGAGCTGAAGGGCAATAGCCAATCATTCCATAAGTTCCATTTTGATGAACTTAGATTTTTAAAATCAATATCGATTTTCGGGACATCTTGAAAAGCGATCGCGTTGTTTTCTAAAAACGAAATAGAATCATACAAAGTCCAGCCAATCTGGTTTTTGTGGTGGAGCTGTGTGATGTATTTATTAATCTCTTTTTTGCGATCGTCTAGGCGTTTCGCTTCTTCTAAAAAGTCTTTATTGAGCTGATATTTTGGGGTTTCTAATGCTTGTTCAAACTGTTTTAAAACATCTGATTTTTTTGATTTATTAGAATGTAATTCTAAACAAAAAGGCGCCAGGCCAATGCTTTCTAAACGTCTATG
Organism: Chryseobacterium sp. POL2; assembly: GCF_011058315.1. Lineage (NCBI taxonomy): Bacteria > Pseudomonadati > Bacteroidota > Flavobacteriia > Flavobacteriales > Weeksellaceae > Chryseobacterium > Chryseobacterium sp. POL2. Next base: position 3,008,409 of record NZ_CP049298.1, read on the forward strand.
CACTACATCTAAAGCAGCTTTCTTTGCAGCTACGAATAAAACTTTTTTATGATTTGCTAAAGCATCTGCAATAATGTTAGTGATGGTTTGCGATTTTCCAGTTCCTGGAGGGCCGTGCAGAATAAAAGTTTTGTTTTGATTCGCATTGTTTACCGCGTTCAGTTGAGAGTTGTCTGTAGGAATAGGCAAAGTTAAGGATGCGGAAGATAAGTCCTCCAACTCAAGATGATTGCCTTCGACACTTTCTAGAGTTTCTGTTAGTTTTCCATCAATCAAACTTTTTACGATAGAACTTTTCTGTATTTCTTCTGAGTATTTTGAAAGGTCTTGCCATAAAATTAGCTTATTGAATGAGAAAGTTCCTAACACGATTTGGTCTAAAACATCCCAACCTTCCAAATTAAGCACAGCATTTCGGATAATTGCCAAAACTCTCGGAACATCTACGCCGAATTCGTCCATTGGGAGGTTTTCCAGAGCGTTCAGATTTAGATTGTATTCCTGCTTCAGATATTCGATTAAAGTTATATTAATCATGGTTTCTTCTTCTCGACTTCGCAAGGTGTATTTTGTATTAACCGATTTTCTAGATAATTCGACAGGGATTAATAATATTGGAGCAAAACGTGGTGTCGTCTTATTTTTGGGATCAAACCATTTTAAAAGTCCCAAACCAAGATATAATGTGCTTTTTCCGTTTTCTTCCTCGGCGAGCTTTGATGTTCTGTACAGATTGGTTAGGATAGAATCTAAATCGTCATTATGATAGGTTGTAAGCAGTCGGTTGTATTTGAATTCGTCATCAGCAAGCTTGAACAAATCTGAAGATGTATGCAGTGGCGGAATATAATTGTTGTATTTTCGGGTTATGGCTTGGTTATTATTAGGATGTATCGTATAAGATTTTCCTTCTGCTAAAGTGTCTTCTAAAAGGTTGATTTTAAGATCAATAATCTGAAGCATGCTTTTGGTAAATCTCAAATTAAGAAGATTGTTTCTTAAGGATAAATCCAATAGTTTTCTTTCCCATATTTTTTGTTTACTTAGATTACTAAAATCCGTCAATTCGAGATTGTCATAAGTCTCGCCAATATCATAGTTATCATCAAGCTCCGTATCAGGATTTTCTTCTTTGGTTTGTATTTCTTTTTTGAATTCTGAATCCTGTTTCAGCATTGGTAAAGGTAAAACTCCGTTTGATCTTGTGTTTTTGATATCTATAGATAATAAGAAATCAGACTCGCTCATTAGCTGTTTCTCGGCTGATGCCATGGCTTTACTGAATGAAATGCTGCTGCCTTTGCAAAGCGTTGTGGTTTCTATAATGGCAATTTCTTTGATGCCTGAAGCTATCCTTTTCGAAATGGCGGCTTGGTCAAAATTAATTATCGCATCAAATCGTAAATCTTCCAACCAAACGCCGACAAAAGCATGTCCTTTTGTGAAAATTATAATTGGATTAAGGTCTATTGCTTCCAAACAAGACGCAAACAAAAGGGTGATGTCAATACAATTCCCGAATTTAGTTTCCATAATTTGCTCCACCAGACGGATTCTTTGACCTTGGTTTTCAAAACTTGGAGGCAAAGCACTATAGATGAGTTCTTGATTTTGGATGGCTTTGTACAATGCGGAAGTCATCTGCAGAACACGCTCTTTACTTTGGTTTTGATAACCTTCAAATGCTGGCGGATATCCATTTTGTTCCAAGATATTGATAGCGTCTGATTTTATTTGATAAATAGTGGGATGATTGGGTGTTACGTAAGATCCCAATAGTTGTGGCAAAATCTGTAGCCCTCCAAAATAGTCCATTGGCAAAACATCCATATTGAATTGCGTGGAAATAATTTCGGTATCGTTTGCTAATAATACAATTTTTATAGTGTCTATATCTTTTTCTATAAGACTTTTGAGAAATTGAAACTGGTAGTTAAATTCAAAGTTTGATAGGCTAAAAGTATTTTCAGAAATTCGATCAATAAAAATCCTGTACTTTTCGAAAATGCCTAAGCTTGATGTTATTTCAATTTTTATATTTTCAAGATTAGAGGGGGTGTTTTGAAATATAATCTCAAAAATAAAATTATACTTGTTTAAACAAAAGGTGTAGTTAAAATAGGGCGCATTCTTAATGTGTATTTCTGGATTTAAGTTTTCAGACATGTTTTTCGGATATTAGGTTATAATTTTTTTCTTAAAATTCTCGGGTCGTTCTAATGTGTTTTTGTTAAATGAGCATCAATTTTATTTAAAATGAATTGATTGTCTAAGATTTGTTTTTCTTTAAAGATAAATTTATTAAAAATTCTTAACAATTGTTTTGTTTTTCGCATATTAATACATAGAATAATTATAGAGTTTATTAATAAAAAATTAACAAACGATTATTTGTGTCTATAATAATTATAATTTATTTTTGCCGTCCATAAGTGAAACAACAGTTTTTGTAAGATGAGTAAAACACTAAAATTTTTCTTTTCTTTATGTTTACTAATAGCATTCAGTGTTTTTGGAAACGAAAAAGTTTCTGTCACGCCTGATGTTGTCAGTTATACTGTTGATACAATTCTCCCCGAATTTTGCGAACGTCACGATGCCGAGCAAGATATTCTTAGCATGGGAAGAACGATTCCCAAAGTGCTAAAAAAAATAGTGTACCTCGATAATTTTTATTTTTATTTCGTTGAGGTTGCTATTACCAAAAACCATTCGTTCTCGAGCCATACTTTTCCTAGATTACGTTGTGGCGTTAAATCTTTTCTACATTTATTACAGTTGTACTAGGTTTATTTTTAAATCAATACCCTTATTATTTTAAAAATATTTTAACCTAATTAAAATTTCCATGCAAATTAAATATTGGATTGTAGGGCTTGTTGCGCTATGTTCCGTCGTGTCTTGTAATAAAGAAAACACCACCAAAAAAGACGATGTTAAAACTGTGCCCGTCTTGCTTGTTAAAGAAAAAGATACTTTGGTGAGCAATCAGTTCGTCACAGATATCCAAGCGAAAAAAAATATCGAAATCCACTCGCGTATGTCGGGACTTATGCAACAAATCTACGCGCACGAAGGTCAGTTTGTTAAGCAAGGACAATTGTTGTTTAAGATTAATGATTCCGAGCTTCAGATCGATTTATTAAAAGCAGATGCAAGCTTGAAGCAAGCTCAAGCCGATGTCAGAATTGCCGAAGTGGAGGTAAGCCAATTACAGTCGTTATTCAATAAAAATTTCGTTGCTAAAAATGAGTTGGATATGATGAAAGCCAAACTTACTGCAGCGCAAGCCAAACGTGCTTATGCAGATGCCGAACGCAAATCTGTTTTGCAAAAGCTGAGTTTTACCAATATCCGCGCACCTTTTGATGGTGTTATCGATGTAATTCCTTTTAAAGAAGGAAGCTTGGTAGAGAATGGGTCTTTGCTAACGACTTTATCATACCTGGATCAGATTTATGCTTATTTTTCGATTCCCGAAAACCTTTATTTTGAATTTCAAAAAACAGATAAACTTAACAACGCCAACAAAATTGAACTGGTTCTTCCAAATGGCGCTAAATATGATTTTAATGGTGTTCTTAAAACTGCCGAAGGCGAGATCGACCAAGCTACAGGATCTATCCGTTACAAAGTGGATTTCCCCAACCCAGATCATTTGATAAAACACGGGACTTCGGGTAAACTTGTACTGTCTGATTTCCAACCAAACGCCATTATTATTCCCCAAAAAGCAACATTTTCTATTCAGGATAAAGTCTATGTTTTTGTAGTGGATCAACAGAATAAAGTCAAGATGAAAAACATCACCATTGGCAATACATTCCGGGATTCTTACATGATTGATGGTGGCCTGAAGTCTGGCGACAGAATTGTTCTGGAAGGGACACAGTCTTTGCGTGATGGTCAGACAATCCGTATTAAATCTTAATAAACATTCTAAAAAAATAAGATTATGGTAGAAATGTTTATTAGACGAAAGGTTCTTTCGTTGGTAATTTCGATAGTTATTGTGTTGATGGGACTTTTGGCATTACTACAATTACCGATTACACAATTTCCGGATATTGTTCCGCCTTCCGTTACGGTAACGGCAAAATATACAGGGGCTAATGCCGAAGTATCTGCCAATGCGGTGGCTTTACCTTTGGAACGTGCGATCAACGGTGTGCCGGGCATGACGTATATGTCCACAGTAACTTCTAATGATGGTTTAACATTAATTCAGGTTTTCTTTGAAGTTGGTGTCGATCCCGATGTAGCGGCAGTTAACGTACAAAACCGTGTGACGACCATTTTGGACGAACTTCCCGAAGAAGTTATTCGTGCCGGCGTTACCACAGAAAAAGAAGTTAACAGTATGTTGATGTATCTTAACATCACTTCTACAGACGATAGTCAGGACGAGCAATTTATTTACAACTTTACGGATATTAATGTTTTACAGGAATTAAAACGTATTGATGGCGTTGGGCGTGCCGAAATTATGGGGCAGAAAGAATACTCGATGAGAATTTGGCTAGATCCTCAAAAGATGACGGCGTACAAAGTTTCTGCAGAAGATGTTGTTAAAGCTTTGCAAAAACAAAACATCTCTGCGGCGCCAGGTAAAGTTGGTGAAACTTCTGGTAAAACCACGAGTCAATTGCAATATGTTATCAAATACACAGGGAAATTTTTTGAGCCTGAACAGTATCAACAAATTCCGATTCGCTCGGATGCTAACGGTACGATTTTAAAACTAAAAGATATTGCTGAAGTAGAATTTGGCGCGATGAACTACGGAATGGTTTCCAAAACAGATGGTCGACCTTCGGCTTCTATTATGATGAAACAACGTCCAGGTTCTAATGCTTCCGAAGTTATTAAAAATGTGAAAGACAAAATGGCGGAACTCAAAGAGACCTCTTTTCCGCCAGGTATGGAGTTTAATATGGCTTATGATGTGTCGAGATTTTTGGATGCGTCGATTAGTGCGGTTTTAATTACATTAATAGAAGCCTTTATCCTTGTAGGAATTGTGGTTTTCATTTTCTTACAAGATTGGCGTTCCACTTTAATTCCTGTGCTTGCCGTACCTGTTGCCCTTATCGGGACTTTCGCTTTTATGCAAATGTTAGATTTCTCGATTAATCTTTTGACTTTATTTGCTTTAGTATTAGCCATCGGAATTGTCGTTGATAATGCGATTGTTGTGGTAGAGGCGGTTCACGTAAAAATGGAGGAAGGCATGGCGCCACTTCATGCGACAATAGAAGCGACAAAGGAAATTGCTGGAGCAGTTATTGCGATAACCATTGTAATGTCCGCGGTGTTTATTCCAGTTGCCTTTTTGGATGGTCCCGTGGGAGTATTTTATCGACAATTCTCTTTGACCTTAGCGATTAGTATTGTGATTTCAGGCGTTAATGCGTTAACACTAACGCCAGCCTTGTGTGCCATTATTCTTAAACCGCATAAGCATGATAAAAAGAAAAATGCAGTTGACAGATTCTTTACCAAATTCAATATAGCTTTTGAAAAATTAACCAATGGCTACACCAATCTTTTATCCAAATTTGCGACAAGAACAACAGTTACGTTCGGAATGCTGTTTTTATTTATTGGATTAATGGTCATTACCGCACGTTTTTTACCATCTGGATTTATTCCAATGGAAGATCAAGGGATGGCTTATGTCAATGTTACGACACCACAAGGTGCCACTGTTGAGCGTACCGAAAAAGTTTTGGACGAAATTACAACGATTGCTAAAAAAATTGATGGTGTCGAAAACGTGACGACTTTGGCTGGTTATAGTATTGTTACTGAAATTGCTGGCTCTAGCTACGGTATGGCAATGATTAACCTTAAGGATTGGAAAGAACGAAACATTTCTGTTGACGAGCTTATCGCTGAATTATCAGCAAAAACGAAAGATATCTCAGACGCGCAAATTGAAGTTTTCGCGCCGCCAACAGTTCCTGGATTTGGTAACACGAGTGGTTTCGAACTTCGTCTTTTGGATAAGTCGGGTGGAAGTATCAGCAATACTGATAAAATCACCAAAGACTTTGTTAAAAAACTGAATGAAGCGCCTGAGCTACAGAATAACTTTACAAGTTTTGATGCTACTTTTCCGCAGTATTTAATTACAATGGATTATGATATGGCCGCGAAAAAAGGTGTTTCGGTTGATAATGCTATGTCAACTTTGCAGACTTTATTGGGCTCTTATTACGCGACCAATTTTATTCGATTTAGTCAAATGTATAAAGTGATGGTACAGGCGAGTCCAGATCAAAGAGATACGCCAGAAAGTATTTTGCAACTTTTCGTTAAAAATGATGCTGGCGAAATGGTGCCATTTTCAACATTTATTAACATCGAAAAAGTATATGGTCCAGAGGTTTTGACGCGATATAATATGTATATGTCTGCTATGATTAATGGAGAACCAGCACCTGGTTATAGTTCTGGCGATGCCATCGCTGCAGTGGAGAGAATTGCGAAAGAAAGCTTGCCGAGAGGTTTTGATATCGAATGGTCGGGGATGACTAGAGAAGAAATTTTATCAGGAAATCAAACCTTTTATATTTTCATCATTTGTTTAATATTCGTGTACTTGCTTTTAGCGGCACAATACGAAAGCTTCTTATTGCCTTTGCCAGTTCTGTTAAGTTTGCCAACAGGGATTTTTGGCTCTTATATCGCTTTGATGTTGGTTGGTTTAGAAAATAATATTTATGCTCAAGTAGCACTTGTCATGCTTATCGGTCTCCTTGCGAAAAATGCCATTTTGATTGTTGAGTTTGCGATACAGCGTAACAAAGAAGGTTATGACATTATTCCAGCAGCTATCGAAGGAGCGCGTCAACGTCTCCGTCCAATTTTGATGACCTCATTTGCGTTTATTGCGGGACTTATTCCGTTGGTGATAGCTTCTGGGGCAGGCGCCATTGGTAACCGCTCGATTGGTACGGCCGCAGCGGGAGGCATGTTGATTGGGACCATTTTCGGATTGGTAATTATTCCTGGTCTTTACATCTTCTTTGCAACACTTGAACAAAAGAAAGAACGAAAAAAGAAACAACATGTACAATAAACAATTAAAATATATAACATTAGGAATTGCAACTTTTTTTTTGGTGTCTTGTGCTACACCGCAAGTTACAGAGCTGAAAAAGGCCAAAGAGATACCTGCGCAGATTAGTGAAAATTCGATTCCACTTAATGTTAATGAACAAGTTGGGCTGCGATCTTATTTTAAAGATCCCGAATTGTTAAATCTTTTTGATGAGGTAGCGAAAGCTAATCCGGATTTCCAAATGGCGCAACAGCGTGTGGAAATTGCTAATAGTTTTTTACAAAGATCCAAGATGTCCTTGTTGCCTTCTTTGGAAATTGGCGCAATAGTAAGTGGCGATCATTACGGAAAATATACGATGGAAGGAGTCGGAAATTACGACACCAACTTGTCGCCAAATGTTGCTGATAATCAAAAAATCAATCGTGATATAACACCCAATTATTGGTTGGGTGCGCGCTCTTCGTGGGAAATCGATGCTTGGGGAAAACTTAAAAATCAAAAACTAGCGGCACAAAAAAGATATTTAGCGTCATCCGAAGGACTCAAACTAATTCAGGTAGAGTTGTTTACGGATATTGCCAATCTTTATTATCAATTGGTTTCTTTGGATGTCAAATTGAAAATTTATCAGGAAAATTATAGACTTCAACAGCGTGCTTACGAAATAGTTTCTGCACAACGCGAAGTCGGAAAAGCTACAGAATTGGCAGTGCAACAATTCCGAGCGCAAAATAACAATTGGCTTGCAGAGATTGAACATATAAAAGCCGAAATAGTTGCAGTAGAACAGGCGATTACTACATTGACAGGACGTTATGGTGGCGAAGTGAAACGCGGTGTAAAACTGCTTTCAACCAATATGGAACTTCTTAATCGTGCTATTGATGTTAATACGGTTATCCATTCCAGACCCGATGTTATCGCTACCTATTATGTTTTGGAAGCGTCACAAGCGGATGCCAAAGCAGCACGAGCGGCTTTTTATCCAAAACTGGATTTGAGTGCGGGCCTAGGATTTAATTCTTTTTCGGCGGAAACTTTTTTTAAACCAAGTTCTCTTGCTGGGCAATTGTTGGGTGGTTTTATGGTGCCTATTTTCAATAAAGGTCAATTAAAACACGATTTTAATGTGGCAAATAAAGAACAGGAAATCGCTTTTATCAGCTATCAAAAAAGTGTGACAACAGCTTATAATGAGCTGCAAGCTATTTTGAAACAAACGGAAATTTTCCAAAAAGTTTTGAAATTAAAAGCCGATGAGGTTAAGCATCTTGATAATGCGATAGAAGTGTCGAATGACTTGTATCTTACAGGTTATGCTAATTATATGGAATTAATTAGTTCTCAAAAAAGTAAACTCAATGCGGAATTGGACTTGTTGGAGTTTCATTTCCAGAATACCAAGAATAATGTTCTTCTTTTCAAAGCCTTAGGCGGAAAGTTAGAATATTAATATGTGATTTGGGGAGCCTAGTCGAGAGACTAGGCTTTTTTATTTTTAGACATTTAATTTTTTTAGCATACATCAATATTTTAATGCAATAACTCGCGTATTTTTGAAGTGTTAAATAATTTTTAAACCGAATTTAAGTCGTTATTTAATCATTAAAATTTTAGAACTTTAAAACATTAAAATCGAAGTTTTATTTTTCAATGAATTTATAAATACTTCCTGATGGAGTTGTATTTTTGTTTAATTCAAATCAAAATAGATTATGTCAAATATTGGAATTATTGTCCCAGAAAGAGCTGCAGATATTGGAAACTTCATGGTTGGTAGGCTTCTGCCTTTTATCGAAAAACGATCTGTTGGACCTTTTGTTTTCATCGATCACATGGGGCCAGCCGAGCTGAAAGATTATCAAAATCTTGATGTTCCACCACATCCACATATCGGATTGTCCACGCTAACTTACCTTTTCGAAGGTTCTATTTTTCATCGTGACAGCATCGGTTCGGCAGTGGAAATACAGCCTGGCGCAGTCAATTGGATGACGGCTGGCAAAGGCGTTGTACATTCGGAAAGAACTCCAGAATATCTCCGCCATACCGATAAAAAACTTCATGGATTGCAAATTTGGGTTGCCTTGCCAAAAGATTTGGAACAGTCAGAGCCTAGTTTTCACCACATCGAAGCAAAGGACATCCCAACTTGGGAAGAAGATGGTCTAAAAATAAAACTGATTGCTGGCAAAGCTTTTCATAAAGAATCTCCAGTGCCTGTCCACAGTCCTTTGTATTTTATTGAAATCATTAATGATTCTAACGAAACTAAAGAGTTAAAAATTGGAGAACATCTTTATGGTGAAAGTGCACTTTATATTTTGGAGGGACAAATTAAGAATGACGGAAATGTTTACGATCCAAAGCAAATTTTGATAGCAAAAGATATGAAACTCTGTGCATTTGAGATGGCACCACATACGACGGTTTATATTTTTGGAGGCGAGGCTTTTCCTGAAGAACGTTATATACATTGGAATTTTGTGAGCTCTAGCAAAGATATTATTGAACAGGCTAAACATGACTGGAAAGATCAAAAGTTCCCGAAAGTTCCTGGAGAAACGAAGTTTGTGCCGTTGCCAGCATCGTCTTTGAAATAGATGTATCATCGCAAATATAAAAAGCTGCCTTTTTTGAGCAGCTTTTTATTTTAAAATTTAACTTCAGAGTTTAATCCATCACTTGAGTGGTGGTGCCTAATTTCTGGGCTAGAACGAATTTCTGATTTTGCGATAATTTCGATTTCTTTTTTTAAAACATCAAACGATTTGGCCTCTTCGATGTTTATATTTTGAAAGAAATATGATTTTATGGCATTGTATTGTTTTAAAATTTCTTCTCCTTTAGATTTTTGCGTATCATTATCAGCTGCAAAGCTTGCCCAAAAGTTGTCCCTTCCTTCATTACTTTTGTAAATAATGTAATCCGAATCTCCAAATCCAGATTGTTCTAATGTATTTTTAAGATTTTGAAAATCATTCTGTTGGGACATAAGTCCTACGATAATATTTCCCATAGCAGTTGTTTTTGATAATTAAAATTAGTATTTTTTTTAATACAAATTCAAAATCTTTTTATAATTTGTGTAAGAATACATTTATGATGAAAAATTACGCATTATTACTAGCTTTTGTCATTGTTGCGTGTAACTCTTGTACGACGCAAAAGACTAAAAATATTAACGCCAATATCATTACCCTTCGCGATAGTTATTGTAAGGCGCCAACCAATTATGACTACGAGAAGGTTAATCTTCATGTTAATGCAGATTCGTTACTTAATGAAAAACAATACCTTAGGTCTATTTTTAACCAACAAAGTATTTTGATTCTTAATGCCTTAAACTCACTTGAGGATGTTGAAAATATTTTAGAATTGAAAAAAGATACAAGCATCGAGTCACAACTTAAAATCATGAAAATTAAGGATAAAATAGATGGCAGAATTACTTTAGCGCTAAGTGAAGTAGATGCTGTCGCTGCCGAATTTGACTGCGAAGGCGAACGTGTTTCGCAAATGGCAAACTATGTGAGTAGCCTTAATAGCAAGAAAAATAATAAGATGATTGTGTATTCCATCGCTGTGGGAGCACTGGGTTCTATCGCTGGCGGATTTATAAAAAGTGATGGCTGGGACAAAGCCGTGGATATTGGTGGAGGTCTTATTGGTGCGGGTTTTGGTCTTGCTTTACTCAATCCGAAAGGTAAGAAAGTCGAGTTTATCCATGCTCGAAACATCCTTCGTGATATTTGGCAGGAGAAACTAAAGTCGCGGAATTTTCCGCCATTTATTTGGTATATGTATACAGAGAAAAAATTTTCGAATATTAATGAACATTCAATTATACAGAATATGAAGCAACGCTGGATTACGTACCAATTCGATGGAGATGTTGATGCGGCCAACAATTCTCCGATCTTTAACGACGGCGGAAAGTACGACAGCGAGGCGCTTAACAATCGTGCGGCGATGCTTAACCAGATGCAATCGGCAACAAGAACTATTAACCAAAATATCAATTATCTTCTTATCGACCTTAACAAGTTGACGCGATAGTTTTTTTGTTTTTTAATTTTATATAAATAAAACTATTTCTCAAAAACCAAGTAATCATAAGTTTTTAGCGTAAATCTGCTATCATCCATTAAGGCTTGTGGTGATTGTGTAAAGACATTTTTGTACTGACCTTCAACGTCTTTTGAGTGGATGTTAAAGTCAACATCATTATCAGACATATTTAAAAATACTACAACTTCTCTATCGCCATTTTTTCGAAGATAAGCCATGACTTTGTCGTCTGCAGAAGTTTCTATCCAATGGGTGGTAGCGTTAGAATCTCCACCGCGTAGTGCAGGGTTTTCGGATTTTAAATTTAATAAAGTTTTATAAAAATCCTTCAACGCGTTTTGCTCAGTCCAAGGGATTGTATCTTTTTCGAAAAATGCAAGACGTTTGGTTTTCAAGGGAAGTTCTTGCCCATTATATAATAAAGGAACGCCATTCCAAGTGACAGAAAAAACAGCTAGCGCAGGAGCGAGATTGCCATATTTTTCATATTCGGTGCCGTTCCAAGTATTTTCATCGTGATTGGTCGTGAACCAAGCTCTCATCGATTGATCTCCGATGTTAGAATAATGTTGAAGAAGATTTTTAAGATCCTGAAGGGATGCCTTTTTTTGATAAAAATCTTTGGTTAGATGCATCCATTTCCAGGAATAGCTGGCGTCAAAAACTTTTCCGTATTCTGGCGTGCCCAGTTCGTCAAACTCGCCCAACCAAAATAATGGTTTTAATTTTTCAACCTCTGGACGTGCTTGTTGCCAAAAGTCAACTTCTACCCAACTAGCAAGGTCGCAACGGAAGCCGTCGATATTTGTTTCTCTAACCCAATATTTCATCGCGTCGATCATCGCTTGACGCATGTTTGGATTTTTAAAATCGAGTTCGATGATATCGTCCATGCCTTCGGCAATATGGAATTTTCCATCGCGATCTTTTAGGTAAAATTCTGGATTGGTCTTGGTCCAATTGTGGTCCCAACCTGTATGATTGGCAACCCAATCTATGATAACATTTAATCCTAAAGAATGCGCTTTGTTTACAATGTCTTTGAAATCCTGTAAGTTCCCGAATTCTGGATTGATGCTGGTGTAATCTTGTGCCGCATAAGGACTTCCAAGACTTCCTTTTTTGTTTTGTTGCGCAATCGGCGTAATGGGCATCAACCAAATTGTTGTAATGCCCATAGCTTTGAGACGCGGAAGATCTTTTTCCACCGCTTTTAAAGTTCCTTCTTTAGAATATTGCCGTATATTGATTTCGTAGATATTGGTAATATGTTTCCAGTCTGGTGGTTGCGCCATGGGTTTTCTAGTTTGGGTTGTACACGAGATAGCAAGGAGGCTAATGGTGTTAGTAATAAAATCTTCTAATATCAAAAATAAACAAAATTAAAAAAGCCTGATGTCGTATCAGGCTTTTTTAACAGTATCGTTTTACTAATTTTTAATCTTCATCATCATCGAAGACATCATCATTGTAGCCTTCTTCTTCCTCTTCGTCGTCAAAATCGTCATCATCAAAATCAACAGATTTGAAATCATCTTCGAATCCAAAATCATCATCCATAAGTGGCATTGTCGATTTTTTTGAACTGCCTCCAGAAGCCGCATTTTTGCTCGGCGCTTTCAATGGGACATTTCCGAAACGATAAGCGGTAATAGGATAATTAACAGCTGGTTTTTCGTCAATAACATCGACCAATTCGCAGAAAAACTCCCAAAGATCTAAGAATCCGTACTGGAATCTCATCTTGTCACCTTTTTGCGAAAAGCCTTCGTTAACATATACGTCAGACATAATTTCTCCATCGCCGTCATCGCTCATATCTTCTAGCGGTACAGCACGCCCTTCTGACCAATCTTCATCAGAAAAATAAAAACTAGAAAGTTCATCTCCAGGAAGACTAAAGGCACTTTTGATGCCCAAATGCAAATTCCATAAAGTTTGTTTGTCTTTGATTTCGATGTCTCTAAAGATGCTTTCTTTGGCGTCTAGAATAACTCTAATTTTGTAAACCATTTTCTTCTTCTCTAAAACTACTTTTACATTAATTTTGCTGCAAATATAAAACAATTGAGAAAGGATAAAAACCCAAAAAAAGAATTTTTTGAAAAAATATTTTATTACCTTTTAGCCCCAATTCAGTGTTTTTATTTGTACTTTTTTGTTGCGATAAAACTAATATTTTTTTCTAAATTACAAAGCAATTTTTTCTAATCTGAACTTAAATTTTGTACCACTTAGATAAGCGCTTTCTACAGTAATGTTTTGGTGATGCGCTTCCAGAATGTGTTTCACAATGGCAAGTCCTAGTCCGGATCCGCCGTCTTTGCGATTTCTACTAGATTCTACGCGATAAAAACGTTCAAAAATTCTGGCAAGATTTTCAGGTCTTATTCCCATTCCGTTGTCTTCAACGATAATAACGACATGCATGGCTTCTTCCTTGGTGGTTACGTTGATGTGGGCGCCTTCGCGGTTGGCATATTTTATAGCATTGGAAATAAGGTTGGTAAAGACTTGCGATATTTTGTTTTTGTCGGCGTGGACCATTAGTTTCTTCTGCGTCGTTTGCAATTCCAACTTCATTTGGTGACGGTCGGCTTCCAAATCGAGAAGGTCAAAAACTTCTTCTATTAATGCATTGATGTCAAAAGAGGTTAAATTTAATTCAATTTGTCCCGCTTCAAAGCGGTTAATCATATCCAAATCCTGGACAATGTTGAGCAACCTTTCGACTGAGTTTTCGATGCGTTGGAGGTATTTGTCGCGCACGTTAAGGTCCTCCACACCGCCGTCCAACAAGGTCGCTACATAACCTTGTATGGAGAATAAGGGTGTTTTCAGTTCATGAGAAACATTGCCGACATATTCTTTTCGGAAATGTTCCATTTCCTTCATCATATCCATTTCTACATCGTTTTTGGAACTCATCAAAGAGACACGTTCTCCTAGCTCTCGTAAGCTCAAATCGGGTTCGTGATCCAAAACAATATTGTCAGGAAGTATTTTTTTTATCCGTCTAATTTGTTTTTTACTATTATAATTAAATAAAAATTCAAGGATATAATAATTGAGTACCAATATTAAAGTCAGCGTGAAAATAATGAAGATGTTAAAATCTCGTGTTTTGAAATATTGGTCGTGGGTTTTGGTTTGGAAAATAATAACAACAATGCCAATAACCGCTACCAAAACGAAGGAAGCTAAGGCGGATACCCAATTTATTTTCAAGTTTTTTTTCGGCGTAGAATACATAAGATAAATTTATAAAAAAAAGATTTTCGTTTGAAAATCTTAAACAACCAATTTGTATCCTATACCTTTTAGGGTTTGTATGCTGTTGATACCTAGCTTTTCGCGAAGTCGTCGGATGTGAACATCGATGGTGCGCTCGCCGACAATAACATCGTTACCCCAGACTTTTTCCAAAATTTCTTCTCTTTTGAAAACTTTGTCCGTATTTGATGCCAATAAAAATAAAAGATCGAACTCTTTTTTTGGGAGTAAAAACTCTTCCTGACCTTTGCTAACTTTAAAATTATCTTTATCAATAATGAGATCGCCTAATGCAATATAATTGGTGTTTTCATTAGCTTTTGCGCCTAGTTGTAGAAGGGCAGCGACTTTCGATACCAAAACTTTAGGTTTTATAACTTTAACGATATAATCGTTAGCACCAGCTTGGTAACCAGCGAGTTGCGAAAACTCTTCGCTTCTAGCAGATAAGAAAACAATTAAAGTCTTTTGTAATTCTTTTATTTGGCGCATTTCCTGACAGGTTTCGATACCGTCTTTCTCAGGCATCATCACATCGAGAAGAATAAGATCCGGAACAATTTCTTTAGCTTTGCTAATGCCTTCTTGCCCATTGGATGCGGTGTGGACTAGGTAACCTTCTTTTTCTAAGTTATAGGATAACATTTCTAGAATGTCCTGTTCATCGTCAACCAAAAGGATTTTTTTACGATTCATTTTTAGATTTTATGTTTCTCAAAATTAATAAAAATTGAATGGAATTTTAAGTAGTTTACATAAAATTAATATCAATGCAGGTTTGTTACGTCAAGTGTTAAATTCTTATTAACTCAAACTTAAATAATATTTTTAAATTTAAAATAATACAAATTTTAGTTACAAACAAAGTCTTGTTGTTAATATTACTTAAATATTTTGAAAGCTCTGCATTTTTAAGATTGGAATAATAGGACAAAGGCCTTTGCAAAACCCAATTTTACCAAAAGACAAATTGTAGAATTTAACTCTAAAGTCGTAAATTTGTCGACTCATTATACAATTTTATGGAAGAAGAAAAAAAATCACTTAACTTTTTAGAACAAATTATTGAAGATGATTTGGCTAATGGTTTGGGAAAGGACAAATTGCGA
This sequence comes from Chryseobacterium sp. POL2, assembly GCF_011058315.1. Classification (NCBI taxonomy): domain Bacteria; kingdom Pseudomonadati; phylum Bacteroidota; class Flavobacteriia; order Flavobacteriales; family Weeksellaceae; genus Chryseobacterium; species Chryseobacterium sp. POL2. The sequence goes on from NZ_CP049298.1 coordinate 3,023,931, forward strand.
TTCCGTTTTCCACCAGAGCCTAACGGTTATCTTCATATTGGTCATACGAAAGCTATTTGTATCAATTTTGGTCTTGGAGAGCGTTACGGCGCACCAGTTAATTTGAGGTTTGATGATACCAATCCAGAAAAAGAAGAACAAGAATTCGTAGATTCTATCAGAGAAGATGTGAAATGGCTTGGCTTCAACTGGGCGGAAGAGCGTTATGCGTCCGACTACTTCCAGCAATTGTATGATTGGGCTGTTACTTTGATTAAAGAAGGAAAAGCTTATGTTGATGAGCAATCCTCAGAAGATATTACGGCACAAAGAAAAAATCCTTTCGAAGATGGTATCGATTCGCCTTTCAGAAATCGTCCAATTGAAGAAAGTTTGGATCTTTTTGAGCGTATGAAAAACGGGGAGTTCGAGGAAGGTACCATGAGTCTTCGTGCAAAAATCGACATGAAATCACCTAATATGAACATGCGTGATCCTGTTATGTACCGTATTCTGAAACGCCCACATCACCGCACTGGCGATACTTGGAAAATCTATCCAATGTACGATTGGGCGCATGGTGAGAGCGACTATTTAGAACAAGTTTCGCATTCTTTATGTTCATTAGAATTCGAAAATCACCGACCGCTTTACGAATGGTATTTGGAGCAAGTTTATGACCCAGGAAAAGTAGCGCCAAAACAACGCGAATTCGCTCGTATGAATGTGTCTTACATGATTACTTCAAAACGTAAATTACAACGATTGGTTGCTGAAGGGGTTACCACAGGTTGGGACGATCCAAGAATGCCAACCATCTCGGGACTTCGTAGAAAAGGTTATACCGCGAAAGCGATTCGTAACTTTATCGATAGAGTAGGTGTTGCAAAACGTGAAAATCTAATCGAGATCCAATTGCTAGAATTTTTCGTAAGAGAAGATCTTAACAAAGTAGCAACTCGTGTGATGGCTGTTGTCGATCCCGTTAAACTAATCATCGAAAATTATCCTGAAGATAAAGAAGAATTCCTAGAAACCGAAAATAATCCAGAAGATGAAAATGCAGGTTCTAGACAAATTCCGTTTTCTAGAGAGTTGTATATCGAAAGAGAAGACTTTATGGAAGAAGCGCCAAAGAAATTCTTTAGATTAAGCCTAGGTAACGAAGTTCGTCTGAAAGCGGCTTACATCATCAAAGCAACACGCGTTGAAAAAGATGCTGACGGAAATATCACAACCATATTTGCAACTTATGACGAAGACAGTCGTTCTGGAAGCGGTACAGAAGCTAGCCAAAGAAAAGTGAAAGGTACACTGCACTGGGTTTCTGCAAAGCATGCGTTGCCGATTGATGTTAATATCTACGACAAGTTGTTCACTACAGAGCAGCCAGACGCCGAAAAAGACGTGGATTTCTTAGATTTTGTAAATCCAGAATCTTTGGTTGTTAAAAAAGGATTTGCTGAGCCAAGCCTTAAAAACGCAAGTTTGGAAGATCATTTTCAGTTTCAAAGAATTGGATATTTTATTAAAGACAAATTATCGACAGATGACAATTTGATATTCAACAGAACGGTTACACTTAAAGATAGTTTCAAACCACAATAACAAGAAAAGGTTCTCAATATGGAGAACCTTTTTTATTTTTTTTAAAATCGAATTTAATGTTTAAAACTATTTCTTAGCACCAACTTTTTGCCAAGTACTCATAATATAAATTACGATAATACCGATAATAGAAGCAGCAATAGAAAACATAAACTTAGAATTTTCGTCCTCCAACATGCCCACATTCCAATTGATTCCATAGATGTTAATCCCGATAAACACTACGAATAAGACTAAGAATATTTTATAAAAAATCTGCATAATATTTTATTTTAAAATTGTACGTAATTCTGAACTAATTGTGCAAAGTTAGCAGTAAATAATTTAATAGAGATTGCTAAAAGGATAATTCCGAAAACTTTTTGTAAAATCTGTAAAGAACCTTCACCCATTTTTTTCTCAATCCATGGGGCAATTCTCAAGACGATATACACCAAAATTGTATTAAGAATAATTCCTAAAATAATATTGATTTCATGGAATTCTGCTTTTAAAGATAGCGTTGTTGTCAAGGTACCAGCGCCGGCAACCAGAGGAAAAGCAATTGGCACAATCGATGCGGCATTGGCTTGTGAGGATTTTTGGATTTCGATACCCAAAATCATTTCTATTGCGATGATAAAGATGACAAATGCCCCAGCAATCGCAAATGAGTTGAGGTCAACACCAATAAATTTCAAAATCTCTTTTCCAATAAAAAGGAAAGCTATCATTAGCAAGCCAGCAACGATGGCAGCCTTTTCAGATTCAATACGGCCAAACTTTTGACGAAGCGATACGATAATTGGTACAGAACCGATAATATCGATTACAGCAAACAAAACCATGAAACAAGTGAATGTTTCTTTCCAAGAGATATGTTCGAAAAATTCCACAGATATATTATTTAATTTTTCGTAAAAATATGAATTATTTTTAATTAATCCTCAATCGAGGAATAAACGATTTTAATTTGTTTTAAAATGGATTCTAAAATTATCTCGTTCACCATTGGCGAATATTTCTCGATATTAATTTTTTCCAGCAAAGATTTGTAATCCAGAGCTAACTTAGGATTCGTTTTCTCAAGATATTCTTTATAATCAATATGATGAAGTCGAGAGGATTTGGCATTAACCTCGTTGTCTAGATTTATGAATTCTTTAAAAAATTCCGAATACTTTTTTTGAATTAATAGATTTTCGATATAGTTGAAGTGGCTGCTAAGATTTAATGAAGATTTTTGTCTTAGTAAAGCTTCAGTTTCTTCTATGGTTGTTATTTTTGGCTGTGCTTTAAGTTGCTCTTCTTTGATGATGTTTGCTAGTTTTCTTTTTTGATAACGGCTTCTCACGAAATAAAACACCATACACATCGCACCAATTAGCGCCATATTTGCAAAAATAATCGACCAATTCATGCCTTTTGTTTTTTCTAGTTTCAAGGTTTCGGTTTGCAAAACAGGCGTGTTAACTTTATCCAAAACAGTGTTGGTATATTCGTTAACCTTTTGCATGGTTGATTTAGAATTTTCTATTTCGCCAGGTGTCATAGCACGAACAACAATTGATTTTTCACCAAGATCTTTGTATAATTTTTTTTCAGGATTGAAGAAGGCCATTTTTTCAGTTTTGATGGCTATATTGCCAGCCTTTTTCGGAATAACAACATAGTGTGCTTCAATATCGCCCACAATACCTTGTTTTTCGACTTTTAGATTTTTAACCAATTTTGGAGGGAAAACATCGTAATCTTCGGTAGCGATAATTTTCGGCATATGTTTAGCCGAAAGGTTTCCTCGGCCGATAAGTTTGACAACGATATCAATGGGTTTATTGATTTCTATAGGTTGTGGAAGACTTTCCACATTTGTCATATCCACACTGAAGTTTCCTACAAAATCGTTGAAATCCTCTGGAGCTCCCAGCGGAAGATGCATCACCGAAAGTTTAGTGCGATTGGATGTTAGCTTTGTTGTGCCATGATCAATAATCTCAGCTGTGAAGGATGGAATCTCTAACATGCCTTCTTCTTTTGGAAAAATAATAAACAGGCCAATAACTTGCGATAATAGTCCAGATTTAGCATCTTGCTCTATATCCGACCTATGCATACTAATAGGTTGCACAATGATATTTCCGTTTTTTGGAGGGCGGATGTTTTTTACTTTTCTAAAATTATCCACATCTTTGCTGATGACCGATAAGGTTGCGACAACAGCTTGGTTTTTGTAAACTTCGCGGTCATCTAGTTTGACGTTAAGATAAGTTTGGTTGTTATGACTGGCTAAACTTTTTGTGTTGTCTGGAATTCTTTTGGATACATCACGAACAGTAATGTCAAAAGGTTCGGATTTGTACATTTTGCCGCTCACTTTAACAAGTGCAGAACCTATTTTGATGGTGCCGGCTTGTTTTGGTTGTAGTAAAAACTGATACACCATTTGGTTGACTCTTACTTTTCGGATAGGATCAATAATGGTGTTTTGTTCTGAACCGTAATCTAAAACTTCAAATTTTTGAAAGTCGGGAAGTTTAACTGGAGATTCCTGGATCATATCTTCACCGCTGATTTCCAGAGCGATGGTTAGGCTGATGATATCATTGTTGGTGGCTTCTTTTACATTGGTTTCGGACGTAATGTACACTTGACCATAAATGCTCATGGCCGAAAAAAATATTAAAATGTACGAAAGCCAAATGTTCTTCATTACCAATCTTTCTCGTTGGACTGTGGAATAGAGTTTGCGTTTTTGTTGAGGATACGTCGTGCAGTTTCTTTTTCTTTGTCCTGTACTTTATTTAAAATGGCGTTTTCTATATCTTTTGGAATTTTATTTCCATTTTCTTTTGGTTGTTGTTGCGATTTTCTATCATTTGCACCTTCACCTTTTTGTTGTTGATCATTGGATGCGCCATTGGGCTGGTTAGCTTTTTGGTCTCCTTTGTTATCTTGTCCGCCTTCGTTATTTTTATTTTGTTGCTCGCCTTGTTCGCCTTGTTGTTTGTTTTCTTTTTCCTTATTTTTCAACTTAGCGATTTCATAGTTTTTTCTGATGCTTTCGTTGTAAGGGTCGTTCTTCAATGCTTTTTTGTACATATCCGCAGCTTGGTCGGTTTTTTCTGTTTGCATCAAACTGTTGCCGAGATTGTATTGTGCGGCAGCTTTGTCGTTTTTATTTTTAGCAAGATTTTCAGCTTTTTGAAATTCAGTTTTTGCCTCTTCATACATTTTCTTTTTGTACAAGCTGTTACCAAGATTGTAATGCGCTGTGAAATCTTTATCGTTAGATTGTGCAGCTTCCAAGAATTTGGAAGAAGATGCCTCGTAATTTTTTTTGTCGAATTCTTTGTTACCTTCGTATACCAAAGTCTTGTAACTTCCCTGAGCTGACAAAATATGGCTTACACCTAAAAATAACAATAGACTGAAAATCAACTTAAAATTCATATCTGCAAAATTATTTCTTTAATTGTTAAAATACCATTCCTAAAAAGTTAAAATGGGTTAAATATCCCTAAAAATAAGTCTTTTCGGAAAAATTTCAGCATCGTTATTTAGAGTGATTCTACTTAATTAAAGACTTTGCTTTTAAAGATTTAAATCGCGTTTGGGATTAAAGAAATAAATAAGTAAAAATAAAGCTATAGAAATTCCTAAAAAATATTGATAGTAATGTTCTGCAAATTGCGCACTGATGTATGAAGTATTGCTGTTGGTTGACTTTTTCAAAACATCAGAAAGTTCATTTATCGCTTGATCCAAATTATTACCATCGATAAAAGTTCCACTTGTGCTGGACGCCATATTTTTTAAGGCTTTGGTTTCCAGTTTCGTCATCACCGTTTCGCCTGTCATATCGGTTTTGTAGCCCATAAGCTGTCCGTAATAATAATCCGGAATCGGCGCGCCTTGCTCCGTACCAATGCCGATAGAAGATATACTAATGCCTTCTTTTTGGGCTAATTTTATTGCAGCAGATTCATTGTCTTCATTGTTTTCGCCATCGCTAATTATGATAACTTTTCGGGCGCCTTTTGGAATGGATTTAAATTTTCGAACAGCCATTTCCATAGCTTTCAAAAAGTCAGTTCCCTGTGTTTGTACAACGCTGGTTTCTATGCCAGAAAGATAAGATTGTGCGGCATTATAATCTGTTGTTAAAGGCATGATCGAGTTGGCTTCGCCCGCGAAAACAATGATGCCTACACGGTCGTTGTTCGTCTTTTGAAAGCTGTTGATGATGATGTCTTTAGCTTGTTCTAGACGACTTGGTTGGATGTCTTGTGCGTTCATCGAGTTGGAAACGTCCAAAAGATAAATGATATTGTTGGTTTTTTGCTGGGTTTTTATTTCTTGTTTTCCGCCCAATACATCAATAATGGAAAAAATTAAAAATAAAACTGCTAAGAAAAATAAACTTGGAAAAATTTTAGAAAAACGACTTGTGTTTGCAAACAATTGTGGCTGGAATTGCAAATCTGCAAATAGAGCGCGTTTTTTTTTCTTCCATTTAATAAAGCTAAACAGACATAATCCAATTGCAGGTAGTAAAAGGAATAGAAAAATGTACCAATTATTTTCGATGTAAAAATCCATGTTGTTAGCTCAATATTTTGTATAAAAACCATCTCAAAAAGATGTCAAAAAGTAAAATGCCCAAAGCAACCCAAAGGAAAATTCGGAAATATTCTTGGTATTGGTATAGTTTTGAAGTTTTAATATCTGATTTTTCTAAGCCATTTATTTCATTATAAATATCTTCTAGACTGCCGTTACTTGTCGCTCGGAAATATTTTCCTCCAGTTGTGGATGCAATATCTTTCAAAAGATTTTCATCCAAATCGGTTTCTTTTTCTGTGAAAACAATATCGCCAAAAATATCTGTTGCTGTTGGGAACAGTGCATAACCACGACTTCCAATGCCGATGGTATAAACTTTTATACCGTTGTTTTTGGCCAGTTCTGCGGCAACTGCTGGAGGCATGGCATTTGTCACATTGTTTTCCCCATCGGTCATCAAAATAATGATTTTGCTTTTCGCTCTCGAATCTTTTAGATGGCTGACAGCAACAACTAGACCTTCGCCGATTGCTGTTCCTGGCTGCAATTCGGTGGGACTAAGTTCAGTAATTTCGTCTTTGATAACCTCGTGGTCAGTCGTCATTGGGACTTTGGTGTAAGCTTCACCTGAGTATGCCACCAATCCAATCCTGTCATTGGGGCGTTGATTGACAAAGTTTTTTGCAATTTTTTTAAGCGCTTCCAGACGGTCCGGATCGAGATCTTTTGCTAACATACTGAGCGAAACGTCAACTGTTAGCATGATGTCCAGGCCTTTTGTTTCGTCGCGATCATCGGATATTGTAAAAGTTCTGGGACGCGCAATCGCAATGATTAAAGCAGATAATATTAAATATTTTGACAATCTCAGAAAGGTCATAACAATTCCCAGGCTGCCAGCTGGACGCATGGCTTCCGTTGTAGGTACTTTGATGCCTTTCGGTTTTTTGCGCCCTAAATCTAAAATAATTAATGGGACAAAAACCAAAAATAAAAGCAAGAGCCACGGGCTATAAAATTCAAAATTGAAATTCATTATTCTGGAGTCAATCTAGCAATTAATTCATACTTCTTAACTGTTCGGCTTCGACATCTTTCGGAGAGCGGATCACCATGTTTTTAATACCGCTAAAATCATTTTCCATCATCTCGCTATTGGGAATTGTTTTTGCAAATTTTACCAGATCGCCACGCTGGAAGATTTCTTCAACGGTTTTTTCATTTTCTTCCGAAATAATATTACTCGTTTTCATGTAATCAATAAGGTCATCCGTTAATAATACATTGGCCGGAATTTTATATTGCTTGGTCAAAAAATCTCTTGTAATGTCTATTAACTCTACATAATAAAGACGGTAATTTCCACTTTGGATGTAGTTTTTTTTACGAAGGCGCTCAAGATCTTTCAATGTTTGGTTGGTCAAAATTTTAGGATTGTCTTTTGATTTTCGACCATATTTAACAAAATAAACAATTAAGAATATAATTCCTAAAGCTATTAAAGCTGCTAAAATATAAAATTTATACAGCTCCCAATAATCTTTTACATCAAGATTAACTTGTTTATTTTTCATGATATCGTTGATAACATCATCTTTTTTTGCTGTGTTGATGACTTCAACTTCGTACGGAATGGTCTTTTGAAATTGGTCTCCGATTTTAATTTCTAAAGCTGGAATTTTAAATTCTCCTTCTTCAAAAACCTGAAACTTTATTAATCGATAGTATCGATTGGCTTCTTTGGAAATGCTGTCGCTAACGATTTCAAAATGGAAAGGCAACAATTCGTTTTTGGGTGCAGCCACAACATTTTTGCCTTGTAGATTGTCGATTTTTAGTTTGTATTCGCCCACTTCGCCTAGTGCCAAAGTTGTATTGCTAAGGTTGGAGGAAAGCGTTTGTCCAAAAAGAATTTGGCTTAAAAAAATTAAAATTACGGTGTATAAAAACTTGAAATATATCAAGGCTAAAAACGGATTTGGTTAAACTATTTTTTCTGAAAATATTGATACAAATACTTGCTGTAATCTTCGTTGGTCGTCATGCTAATCAGGCTAGCAGAGTTGTTTTCAAAAGACTCTTGCAAATGTCTAAATTTTTTTTTCTGATGTTCTGCAAACTCATAACGCCAGCGCGAATTCGACGTGTTGACCCAGACTTCTTTTCCGGTTTCGGCATCTTGAAGTAAGGCGTAGCCGACATTCGGGATATCTTGATCTTTTTGGTCATAAATTCTCAATCCCAAAAGTTGGTGTTTTCGCGAAGTAACACCAAGAATTTTGGGTTCAAATTCATCTTGAAAATCTGAAAATAAAAATAAAAATGACTTTCTTTTAAAAACACCCATCATGTAATTAAGCGCAGCGTCAAGATCGGATTTTCCTGGAATATAGTCTGCTGTTAAAATATTGCTGATGATTGATAAAACATGTTTGCGACCTTTTTTAGGTGGAACTACTTTATAGACTTTATCCGCGAACAAAATAAGCCCCACTTTGTCATTATTACCAACGGCAGAAAAAGCTAAGGATGCAGCGACTTCCGCGACAAATTCCCTTTTTAATCCATGTTGCGTGCCATAATCCATGGATGCGGAAATGTCCACCATGAGAATCATCGTCAACTCGCGTTCTTCTTCCATGACTTTTACAAAAGGCTCACGAAAACGTGCCGTTTTGTTCCAGTCAATTCTACGAATGTCGTCCCCAAATTGGTATGGACGCACCTCGGAAAATGTCATGCCTTGACCTTTGAAGCTGCTGTGATATTGTCCCATAAGGCTCGCTTCCGTCTTCTTGCGTGTTCGGATTTCGATTTGTTTTACTTTTTTGACAATATCTTTTATTTGCATTTTATTTTGTCGGTTGATGGTTGACAGTCTTTAAAGTAGAGCGTTTACCCTAAACTAAAAACCATCAACTGTCAACCATTTTTTTTAAGGTGCTTGTATTTTAGCTAGAATTCTGTCAACGATTTCGTCTTGGGAAACTTCCTCAGCCTCGGCTTCGAAACTTAAACCAATACGATGTCTTAAAACGTCCTTTGCGATGGATTTAACATCTTCTGGAATGACGAAAGCGCGTCCTTTTATAAAGGCATTAGCGCGCGATGCAATTGCTAAATTGATACTTGCTCTAGGCGATGCACCGAAACTGATAAGGCTTTTCAAATCTTCTAAGCCGTATTTTTCTGGATAACGCGTTGCAAAAACCATATCTAAAATGTATTTTTCAATTTTTTCGTCAAGATAGATTTGATTAATCAATTTCTTCGCCTCGACAATATGCTCAAGCGAAATTACGGGTCGTATCGTCGGGATATCTTGTGTAGAAACCATACGCATAACTTTTCTTTCGTCCTCAAATTCTGGATAATCGATTTTGCATTTTAGCATAAAACGGTCTGTTTGTGCTTCTGGCAAAAGGTAAGTTCCTTCTTGATCAATTGGGTTTTGTGTGGCAAGGACTAAAAAAGGTTTGGGTAGTGCCATGGTCTCATCGCCGATGGTGACTTGTCTTTCCTGCATGACTTCCAAAAGTGCAGATTGTACTTTTGCTGGTGCACGGTTGATCTCATCCGCCAAAACGAAATTTGCAAATACAGGTCCTTTTTTTATTGAGAAATCATTTTCTTTAACATTATAAATCATTGTGCCTACAACATCGGCTGGTAAAAGATCTGGTGTGAACTGTATTCTCGAGAATTGTCCATGTACTGCCTCTGCCAATGTCTTAATAGCCAATGTTTTGGCGAGTCCCGGCACACCTTCCAGTAGGACGTGGCCATTGCCGAGCAGACCGATTAATAAGCGGTCTACCATGTACTCTTGTCCGATGATGGCGCGGTTGATTTCTTGTTTTAGTAGGTTGAAAAAGTAATTTTGTTCTTTTACTTTTTCCATTAAATTTTTAATATCTTCAGATTGGTTCAGTTCTGACATAATTCGTTTAAATTATTCGGTAAAGGTCACACAAATCCGTGCATTAGTCAACATAAGAAATGCCAATTATGAGTTAAATATTTGTTAAAAATAAGAATAAACTCAAACTGAAAAAAACGTGTAAAGTTTTATGTTATAAAAGAATATTGTAATCTGTTGATGCTAAATGTTAAAGTCCTTGTTTAAAAGCTTTAGGTTTAGGAGATTCCTATTTGTCATATTCGTATAATTGGAGTAATTTTGGATTTTAAAAAATTGACTTAAAATGAATTATCATTTTTCGGCACATCGACAAGTTCGAAAAAACTTGTTACAGATTTTGCAAAACACGCCAAAGGAAGATCTTTTGTTGATTCCAGATGGTTTTAATAACAATATATATTGGAATATTGCGCATTGTGTAGCGACCCAACAACTCTTACATTATTACTTGAGTGGCAATGCTTTCCGTATCGATAAATATTGGGTAGAACAATATAAAAAAGGCACTTTTGCTAAAATGGATGTTGATAATACCGAAATGGAAGATTTGTCTTTTCTTTTAATTGAAACATCAAAAGTTTTGATGAAAGATTATGATAACGAATTTTTCACCGACTATACACCTTATTCTACCAGTTTTGGTATTGATCTTAAAAATATTCAAGACGCCATTATTTTTAACAATATGCACGAAACTTTGCATTACGGATATATTTTGGCACAAAAAAGAGCCATACTTGGAGAAAGGCTAAGCTAGAGTTATGAAAAACTTCCTTTATGTCATCGTTATTGGATTTTTATGGATTGCAAGTCAGTCTGGGACAAGATCGATGCATGTAAAGAAAGATCCAGAACGTTTTAAGCATTATCAAGCTTTAAGCAAAAAAATTGAAAGTTTGGAAGTTATCTACCTAACATGGCCTGATAAAAACTTACCCAATTTTGTAAAGCTTAACGATTATAAAAAATATGCTTCTACCAACGAGTTGATTGAGTATTGCTTCTATATCGATTCTAAGAAAGAGCAAGGACCAGAGTTTTCTGATAAAATGCGAGATCAATTTATTAAGAAAATCCCTGTTAAATTAAAAGGGAAATTTTTCGTTACAAAACAATTTGATGATAACTTCCCAACAAAAGATTTTGAAGAATTACGCCGAATGAAAGAGCTCGGTTTTAAACTAGAAAATGACGATTACAAAGTTTTTGTCATTGATTAATATTATATTTTACTAAATGAAAGACGATTTTATATTTGGGCTGAGGCCAGTAATAGAAGCCATTGAGGCAGGCAAAACAATAGATAAAGTATTTGTACAAAATGCCTTGCAAGGTCCTATTTATGCAGAATTGAAAGGGCTTTTGTCAAAGCATAAAATTCGTCCTAACTATGTTCCTATTGAAAAACTAAATCGCTTCACAAGAAAAAATCACCAAGGTGTGGTAGCTTTCATTTCGGATGTGCCATTTCATAGTATTGAAGATGTTTTACCTCAGATTTTTGAAGAAGGTCGCGTGCCGTTCATTCTTATTTTGGACCGTTTAACAGATGTCAGAAACTTCGGAGCTATATGCCGCACTGCGGAATGTGTTGGCGTAGACGCTGTCGTTATTCCAGAAAAAGGAGCTGCACCAATTAATTCGGATGCGATAAAGACATCAGCTGGTGCCATTTACAATATTAAAATTTGTAAAGAAAAAAACTTAGCGCATACTGTTGATTATCTGCAACAAAGTGGCGTATCGGTATTTGCTTCAACAGAAAAGGCGCAGAAATTGATATACGAGGTTGACTTTACAGAGCCTTGTGCGATTGTTATGGGGAACGAAGAAACAGGAATTTCCAAAGAAGTTTTACATCATAGCGATGAAAAAATAAAACTTCCTATCGAAGGAAAAACCCAATCTCTCAATGTTTCTGTAGCTTGCGGTGCAGTGCTCTATGAAGCAATGAGACAAAAAATAACAAAAAACATTTAACATGAGTTAGAGCTTAACTCAAAAATTATTATTGATGAAAAAAATCATAGGTATAGCTTTATTTGCAGTTGCTTTAGTAGCTTGTAAAAAAGAAAATACAAAAACAGTTACCAAAGTTAATCCAGAAACAGGAAAGACCGAAACCTTAACTGTGGAAGTGCCAGAAGAAGAGAAAATAAAAGCTGCAATTGTAGATAGCGCAGGGATTTTTAAACAGAAATTTTATTTAGAAAAAGGCGTAACTTATCCATTGATAGCTTACCAAAGAGATATTCAGAATGTGTCAACACCTGATGGTAAATCTGTTTCTGGAACTTCTGAATCAACAGACGAAATGTCCGTAACGGTTAACGATTTTAAAGATAACGTTTATGACTTATCAGTTAATTTGATTGCAAAACGGAACAGTACAAGTGCCAATGGCAAAACGGTAGTATCTGACACAAAAGCAGCTGCCCCAAAAGAAGAGCAACTGAAAGGTATGTACACCATCAATAAAGCCATTACAGGTAACAAACTGACGATGAAAATGAATGTTGATGGAAAGATATTGTCCGTAACAGGTTTTGATCCAATCTATACTAAAATCGGTTCAGCTTTGGGAACTTTGGTTAAGGATGCTAAACAACGTGGTGAGATTGTTTCTAATTTTAAAAGAGGTTTTAATGAAGCAACAATCAAAGAACAGTTTGAGAAAAACCTTAAAATTTTTCCAGCAAAAGGTGTGAAAATAGGTGAGAAATGGACCGTGACAGAAGATGTTATCCCAGGTGCTGATCTTAAGCTAACTTCGAATTATGTTTTAACAAAAGTTGAAAACGGTAAAGCAGAGATTAGTGTTAATGGTAGTATCCCAACAAAGTCTGATAAGCAGTCGAAAGATGGTATCACCCATAGCATGTCATTAGGCGGTTCGCAAAATGGGAAAATCATTTTGGACAGCAATACTGGTTGGATCTTGCATGAAAATATTAGCATTAAAACCAACCAGAAGGAAACAATATCCGATGGAACAAAAAGTCAGAGTATGACACAGAATTCTACATCGTCGATTATTATGAATCCTTCTTACAAATAAGTTTTTGGCCAGGCTTGTGCTTGGTCTTTTTTTAGTAAAGTGTAATTATTTTTTTAAATTATGAAGTTTGTTATAGAATTGGTTCTGGGTACCATTATCATTTTCTTTGTTTGGAATATTTTGAAACGTTTATTTTTTAATTCGTTTTATAAAAATTTTCCACAACTCAATCCTCGCAATTATCAAAAGCAACAAGAGCAGCAATCTGCAAAAAGTGATAAAAAGCTTAAAGAAAAAGTCAAATGGGATGCAGAAACCGTTGATTTTGAAGAAGTAAAAGAAGAAAAGAAATAAAAAACGACCAATCTCAAATTAATATATGAAGAATAAGAATTTGATTTTTGCGGCGATTAGTCTCGTTATATTTGTGCTAATTGCTGTCTTGTACGCCAACCCTATAATATCAGGCAAAGAAATGATTCAGCCTGATATTGTGCATTATAAAGGTGGTGCCAAAGAACTTTTGGACTACAGAGCCGAGCATGGCAAAGAAACCTACTGGAGCGATGCGATGTTTGGCGGCATGCCAACATACCAAACTGGTGTGCAGTTTCGAGGTGATATCATCAAAAAACTGGATGATGTTTTCATGTTTTTGCCCAAGCCTGCCAATTATATTTTCTTATTGTTTGCAGGATTTTTCTTTCTAGGAATTGTAGCAACACGCAATTGGAAATATGCTTTACTCGGCGCAACTTTCTTCGGATTATCTACTTATTTTTACATTATCATAGCAGCTGGGCACAATGGCAAAGTCCATACGATAGCTTATTTTGCACCATTGTTGGCAGGGATTTTATTAGTCTATGTCAGAAAAAAATACATTCTTGGCTTTATAGTAACAACCATTTTTATGGCGTTGCAGGTTAGTTCAAACCATCCACAGATGACTTATTATCTGTTTTTAGCTTTAGGATTTTTATTCTTGTCAGAATTGGTTCGTGCTTACAAAAAGAAAATCACTTGGAAGCATTTCGGGATCTCATCGGGTATTTTGGCTTTAGCTTTTGCGCTAGGAGTTGGGATGAATGCACAACGTATTATGGCAAATGCCGAATATGTGAAAGAAACGGTAAGAGGAAAGCAAATCCTCGATTCGGATAGACATACTTCTGGCAAATCTGGGATGGATCGCGCGAGTATCACGGCGTGGAGTTACGGAAAATTAGAAACGCTCAACCTCTTCATCCCAAGATTAATGGGCGGTGCTAGTCAGGAGCCAGGCTCAGACAAGATGATGGCTTACATCCAAGAATGGGCACAGTCCAACATTACTAGCCAAACGCAGTATGACCAGTTTATGAAAGGTTTTGTAAGTCCATCTTATTGGGGAGAACAGCCAGGAACATCTGGGCCAGCTTACCAAGGCGCCGTAGTGTGCTTTTTAGCTTTGTTAGGATTCTTTTTCGCTTGGAAGAAATATCGCTATTGGATTTTGGGAGCCACCATCTTAACGATTCTTTTGGCGTGGGGAAGCAATTTTGCATTCTTAACGGATTTGTTTATTGATTTTGTACCAATGTATAATAAGTTCCGTGCGCCATCTTCTATTTTGGTGGTTGTGGAATTATTATTCCCTTTCATAGCAATTATTGGATTGTATCGTTTTTTCACAGACGAAAAACAGGAGAACGATTACAAACAAAAAGTCTTATTATATACCACGGGGAGTGTTGTTGGGATTACATTACTGCTGATGTTGGCAGGGAAAGCTATTTTAGGCTTCCATACCGATAACGAAAAGATCTATTTGCAACCAGATTTGTTAAACTATCTAGTCGATGAACGTTTCAAAATGTTCCAGACGGATGCCTTCAAAGCCATTATTTTTGTATTGATAACGGCAGGAGCAATGTTTTTAAGTTTCAAGAAAAAATTATCAGTAAATATTGCGTTAGTAATTATTGGTTTGGTTAGCTTCTTCGACCTTTGGACGGTTAACAAACGTTACCTTAATGATGACAATTTTGTAGATAAAACATTTGCTCAAAATCCTTATCAAACCGAAAATTCGGAATACCTAATGGATAAAGCAGGCGATAACCAATACATCCAAGGCCTTTTGCAACAAGATAAAGTGAACAAAGTTTTGGAAACCATTGCTGAGAAAGACCAATCGCACTACCGAATTTTCAATTCTACTTTAGGAACATTTAGCGAAACCAATACATCTTATTTCAAATCTTCTGTAGGTGGTTATCATGCGGTGAAACTAAGACGCTATGATGACTTAATTAATGCTTATTTTTACCAAACAGATAGCATCAGAACGCCTCGTATTCTCAATATGCTGAATGCAAAATACTTTGTCGGCGGGGATATGCAGCAACCCATTAGCTATCCAAATCCAGAGGCCAACGGCAACGCATGGTTTGTATCTCAAGTGAAAGTTGCTAACTCGCCTAACGAAGAACTAAAATCTATCGGCGAATTGGATACCAAAAAGATTGCAATTGTAGGCAAAGAAGATCAAGATTATCTTAATGGAAAAACATTGCAAGCGGATTCTACAGCTTTTATTCAGTTGAAAAGTTACCAAGCCAATGCTATAGAATTTGAAGCCGAAACCCAAACACCACAGTTGGCAGTCTTTTCAGAAATCTATTATCCGCACGGTTGGAAAGTGTCTATCGACGGTACAGAAGTGCCTTACATCAAAGCCAACTATCTTTTGCGCGCGGTGCATGTACCAGCTGGGAAACACAACATCAGTATGAAGTTCGAGCCCGAAGTTATCGAGACTGGTAAAATATATTCTTACGCCAGTGTTGGCATATTTGCTATCCTCAGTTTGTTGTCGTTAGCGTGGTATTACAAAAACAAAAAATCGAAAGCCGTCGATGCTTAATCGATTCTGAAATATAATTAAAGCTGTTTCCTCGGAGGCAGCTTTTTTATTTGGGCGCCATTTCCGGCTGTCACTAGTCGCTGCGCCGCGCCTAGGCTATTGCCTGCGCCTGCGGCGCGAGCTCCAACAGGCCGTTCCATCCGGGGCGCACCAGCTTTGCACTTAGAAAACCAGTCAACAATTTTATACCTCAAAAAAATACCAAGCTTGCTTTTTTTAAAGCCTACGTATGGGCAAGTTTGCTTTTGGATAAAGTAGATGACAGAATTCATTTAATGCAAGCTTTTAAGATGGTTAATTTTAGCAGCATCAGATTTAGCAAATCCTTAGTTTAGAAAAGTATTTTAAACGAGAATATGTTTTGATTTAAGAACAAAAAAAAGGTTTAGCCAAATGACTAAACCTTTCTTATTTTATGTTCAAGCTATAATTATCTCGCGATATTAACAGCTCTGGTTTCTCTGATAACAGTTACTCTTACTTGTCCTGGATACGTCAGTTCATTTTGGATTTTTTCTGAGATATCGTAAGACAATTGGTGTGCAACTTCGTCATTCACTTTTGCACTTTCTACCATAACACGTAGTTCTCTACCAGCTTGGATAGCATACGCACTAGATACACCATCAAAACTTAAAGCTGCTGCTTCTAGATCTTTCAATCTTTGGATGTATGATTCCAACACTTGACGTCTAGCCCCTGGACGCGCTCCAGAAATAGCATCGGCAACTTGGATAATTGGTGATAATAGCGAGGTCATTTCAATCTCATCGTGGTGTGCCCCGATAGCGTTGATAACTTCTGCATTCTCGCCATACTTCTCCGCCCATTGCATACCTAAAAGTGCATGTGGAAGTTCTGACTCTTGCTCTGGCACTTTTCCGATATCGTGCAATAAACCAGCTCTTTTCGCAAGTTTAACATTAAGACCAAGCTCTGCCGCCATAGTTGCTGCGATGTTGGCGACCTCACGAGAGTGTTGTAACAAATTTTGTCCATAAGAAGAACGGAACTTCATACGTCCAACGATTTTTACCAATTCTGGGTGAAGACCGTGGATACCTAGATCGATGATGGTTCTTTTACCAACTTCGATAATTTCTTCTTCGATTTGTTTTTGCGTTTTTTGTACCACTTCTTCGATACGGGCAGGATGGATTCTACCATCGGTAACCAGCCTGTGTAGTGATAATCTTGCAACTTCTCTCCTTACTGGGTCGAAGCAAGATAATAGAATGGCTTCTGGAGTGTCGTCTACAATAATCTCTACACCTGTAGCGGCTTCTAAAGCGCGGATGTTACGACCTTCGCGACCGATGATTCTACCTTTTATCTCATCCGATTCAATATTAAATACAGACACTGAATTTTCAATGGCTTGCTCTGTCCCGATTCTTTGAATGGTTTGGATGACAATTTTTTTGGCTTCTGTTTTGGCATTAAGCTGTGCTTCTTCCATAATGTTTTGGACGTAGGCTTGTGCTCTTGTTTTTGCCTCAGCGCGCATAGATTCTACCAACTCTTCTTTTGCTTCTTCTGCGGAATAGTTAGATATTTTTTCTAACATTTCTACTTTTTGAGCAGTGGCAGCATCTAGTTCTTGTTGTTTTCTGTCAACTAATTCTTGTTTTTTTGCGTAGTCGTTAAGTTGCTTTTCCAAGTCTTTCTCTTGGCGTGCCACTTTGCTAAGTTCTTCGTTTAGTTTGTGCTCTTTATCCTTGGTTCTTTTCTCGGTCTCTTGCATTTTTTTCTCACGAGATTGAATGTTAGAGTCGTGTTCAGCTTTTAGTTCCAAGAACTTTTCTTTGGCTTGAAGTTGTTTTTCTTTTTTAATAGTTTCAGCTTGTGTGGTAGCCTTTTCTATGATAGTTTCGGCACTTTTTTTGGCGTCTTCAAGGATGAATTTTCCTTTAGAATTTAGTGAGCTTTTAGAATACATAATTCCAATAACTGCACCGATCACCAAAGCAACTATACCGATAATAAGCGTGATTGCGGTCATAATATATATAGAGTTTATTTAAAAATTTTAAAACAAAAAAACCTACAACAATCCAAGTATTAAGAGTAAACTCCTAATCAACACGATTTGAACTGTTTTTCATTGTCTGTAATCTGCGACGAGGCAGCGCGCCATCTAATGAACTTTCGTTCGGCAATTGTTTAGCGTTGAGTTTACCTGCTGTGTTAGAATTATTGTAGGCAGCTTGTATATTTGGAAGTTTTCTAGTCTTCCAATTCTTCTAATAACTTATTAATTTTTGTTAATCGGTCATTAGTATTTGTTAAATTCTTTTCATTATTGGTTAAGTGAACTTCGGCATTTGTCCCCAACTTTAGCGCACACATTGCAAGGGCGTCTTGCTTGTCGCGTATGTCGAAGTTAGCCTCGAATTCCTTAATCATCGTTTCAATTTGTTTCCCAACCTTACGTAGGGTTTCTTCTTCGGCAGCGGGTACATTAAGAGGATACACTCTTCCAGCAATATTTATCGTAATTCTTCTGATATCCATGCTTATAATCCGCTATTTCTTAATTCGGCGATACAGAAATCGACCTCTTTTATCAATTTGTTGAGGTGGGTTTTCATCAATTTGTTATGTTCTGCATTGCCGCTTATGGCTGAATAAAGTTTTAAATCTTTTTGTTGTTCTGCTAAAACTCGATTTTTTTTCTTCTCTTCATCAAATTCATTCTGCAAGTGCTCATAATCTTTAGAAAGCTCTGCATATTTGTCCATAAGACTTATATGGGTCTTGTGCAATTTAAGAATCTTTTTTTCTAATTGCACGAAATTATTTTCTAATTCTGATAGCATCGAGTTTGATAAATTCTAACTATTACAAAAATATAAAAAAAGCTTAATAAAAAGAAAGAATTTTAGTATTTATTTAATGTTTTAAATAAAGTCGTTCAAATGGTTGTAAACGAATTGTTTAGGATTTGAATTAGGGGTGTAAAATAACAACTTCCGTCAATTGACGGAAGTTTTGTATTAAAATGGATATCCAAAAGCAAAGTTAAGCGTTGGTCGCAAAAGCTTGTTTTTATGGATTACCCAACGATCGCCTTCTGGCTGGTTAGGATCATAAACTTTGTAAGCCAAATCCAAACGGAATTTGATATATGCCACATTTAATCTAAGACCAAATCCGCTACCAACACCCATTTGTTTAATAAATTTACTGAACTTGAATTGATCGCCGTAACCATTGTCTTTTAGCCCCCAAATGTTACCTGCATCGGTAAAAATAGCAGCTTCAAACATATTATCAATAGGAAGTCGGTATTCGATACTCGTCGTTAATTTTACATTGTCCATCGCGTAAGATCTAACACGCTCATCAAGCTGAGAATCGGCAGGGCCCAATCCTCCAAATGCTACCCAAGCGCGAATATCGTTCGATCCTCCATTAAAATACGAGCGGATAAAAGGCATGTTGCTGGAGTTGCCGTAAGGAATTCCAATTCCAACGAATTGACGAATAGCCAAAGTATGTGGTCGAGCTTTTTCTTGGAAAAATGTAAAATATTTTCTAAAATCAAAATCAAACTTCACAAATTGAGAATAAGGAATTTTGAAAATCGTTTTTGTATTGTCTTGGATAATGCCGTCTTCTTTTGAGTTTTTTGAAACCAATCCTAAGAAATTCCCAGCAATCTCAAATTTGCCACTGAAATAGAAAGGGTTTTTATATTCTTTTTGCCCGATTTCGTTATACGTAAAATTATAAATCAAAGACGAAATAACAACGTCCTGCGTCTGGCGGTCTTTGTTGGTTAAGGATTGTCTAAAAGAGTTGAACGTGCCTGTCTGTTGTTGATCCAATCCAGCTTGGAAAGCGTTATCGCGTACAATAATTCGAGAAACATTATCCATTGTAAGCTGCCCATTGCTGAACTGTGCTTGCACTTCGGGATGTTGTAAAAAATACAAATCAAATATTTGTTTACGAATCTCGTCATCAGCCAAGAATAATTGATAATAATTGTCTTTATTCTGTGTAAAACTGAATTGTGTATTAAACAATGTCAACTTGTGCGACACAATATCATTGACATTGGCCAAATAACTAAGGCCGGTGTTGAAACTAATACGTCCCAAACCAATATTGTTTTGCACGGCTGCACCTAAAAATAAACTTGACGTTGGAGAATAACGTTTTGGAATGACCTTCCAATAACGTTTGAAAGGAACCCAAAGTCTTGGAATTTGTAAAGCGGCTTGCGCTGACAATTCGTAAGCGTTAAAAAATGCATTTTCCTTTTCGGGGTCTTTTGTTGTTCCTACAATTCCCGAAAAACTAAGGTTTAGGTTTTCTGCACCTTTAAAAATGTTTCGGGAAGTGAGTTCCAACGATGGTGAAAATCCAAAGTTTAGAATTTCTGAATAATGTAAGTCCATCCCGACTTTGAAGTCATATTTAGGCAGTGGTTTTAGAATATATTTAACATCGATAAGACTATCAACTTCATTAGCTTGACCTTCATTACGAAGTTGATCTACAGCTTGCAAAACTGTGAAGTTGTTCATAGCCATAAGGTTACGTTTTGTAACATCAAAGTTGCGCTGTTCGTAGGCGTCACCGGGTTTGTAAATAATTGGTAACCAGAGCGATTGTAATTTGTATTGCGCAGTGTCTTTTCTGTAAATATGAATGCCTCTGAGACTGTCTTTTTTTATAGTTTTTTCTTCATATTCTTTAATATTATCTACAACGGCAATGTCAATATTTCCGATTTTTGGTTTGATAAAAGGACCGTCCAAAGAATCTCGATGAATATCCATGGTTACAGGAACTTGTTTTCGACTGTTTAGGGTGTCGGCGGTAAAGTATATTTGTTCACCAGATCCATTGAATTTGTAATAACCATTGTCACGCATCAATTGTGTAATACGTCTAACTTCGTCTTCCAGAACAGTTTGGTCAAGGATATTGTCTTTTTTTATTAAACTTTTTTTGATGTCGCGCTCATAGATTTGTCTTACGCCAGCATCAGAAATACTGTAATAATAATCTTTGATAAAAGTGGGGTCACGATGAAGGATGTTGTATTTGACTTGTGCTTTTTTAGCTGCAGAATCTCTTTTGGCTTCATAGGTTACTTCGGAATCCCAATAGCCTTTATAGACTAAGAAATTATTAATTTTTTCTATGCTGGTTTTGGTTTTCGCATCGCTGTAGATAACAGGCTTTTCTCCCACGGTGTGCCAAAAACGATTCCAAAAGAGATTGCGTCCTTTGTATTCTGGATGCCCATATTTAACAAAAAGAGAATCACGAAGGTTTTGGTTTCTCATTTCGTTAGGGTAGGTCATGTATTCTGTTAAGATACTATCGTATTTTGGGTTTGCATTATTGTATGCGAGAAGTCCAAATGGGAGTAAGAAGAATGTTTTTTTATTCGGTTTCTGGGCAGCGTAACTTGGGATTTTATCACTCAGGATTTTACCATCCAGATAACTGAACTCGTTCTTTGTCAAAAGATATTCGCCATCCGGAACTTTCTTTGTTGTACTACATGCATACAGTAATAACAACATCAGACTTGCTGATAAATAAAATATATAATACTTTTGGGAATATTTTCGAAAATGCTTACCTCTCATAAAATAAAAATAATACAATCTCTTGACAAAAAGAAATTTAGACAAAAATACAATTTGTTTTTGGTTGAGAGTAACAAGATTATTAAAGAACTTGCGAATTCTCGTGTTAAAGTTTTAGAAATTTACTCTACAAATCCTGAAGAACTGAAAAATGTTTTTGAAAATCTAAGTATTTTTGAAATTAATGAAAATGAACTTCGGAAGATTAGTTTTCTTCAAAATCCAAAAGATTCGGTGGCGCTTTGTCAGTTAGAACCCTGCCAAATTGATGATTCTAAAAGCATCCAGATTGTATTAGATGGTATTCAGGATCCAGGAAATTTGGGAACTATTATTCGGTTAGCAGATTGGTTTGGTATCGAGCAAATTGTTTGTAGTCAAGATACAGTGGACTTTTTTAATCCGAAAGTGTTGATGTCAACAATGGGTTCTTTTGTTAGGGTTAATGTTTGTTACACCGATTTGGAAAGTTATCTTAAAACCTATAATTATCCAATTATTGGGACAGATATGGACGGCGAAAATATTTATAAAAAAGACTTTCCTTCGAAGTTTAGTCTGGTAATGGGTAACGAAGGAAACGGTATGCGCCCGAAGGTTGAAAGACTTTTAACCGATATTGTGAGTATCCCGAGATTCGGAAAGCAACAATCGACGGAAAGCCTCAATGTATCGATGGCGACGGGAATTATTTTAGGCGAAATATTTTCGAATCGTTCTTAATTGTTGATTCAAATTTTAAATTAAATTAGTTTTTCCAAACTCGAAGCAGTTTTGCTACGTTGGTAATCTTCTAGTTTTTCTCGGACAAATTTTAAAGCAATTGGTGCGACATAGACCAATGCAAGACCAATTATTTTTTTGTTCCAATTAGAATTATTAAGATTTTTTCGGGCGTAGTTACCTACCAAAGTTACTGCGCCCAGACGAACGGCAGTTTCTAGAAGTCCAGAATCTACAGTGTTGTTGGCAAGTCCCACAAGATTTTTTGGAGAGGTTGTCTCGCGAATACCTTGCGACACTTCGCGCAAAATATTTTTGGTGTTAAGGCTTAATGTTTGATGTCCTTCTTCGTCTTGGGTTTCTTTAAGATATTTGTCTGTTATGCCG
The DNA here is from genome assembly GCF_011058315.1 of Chryseobacterium sp. POL2. Taxonomy (NCBI): domain Bacteria; kingdom Pseudomonadati; phylum Bacteroidota; class Flavobacteriia; order Flavobacteriales; family Weeksellaceae; genus Chryseobacterium; species Chryseobacterium sp. POL2. Next base: position 3,046,610 of record NZ_CP049298.1, read on the forward strand.
TTGGTTAATACACTCAAACTTTCTTTTTTGTTTTTAAAAGTGAGTAGATTTTCCATGTTTTGAATATCATCTCTTAGAAGTTGTTTTTTTCTTCTTAATTCATCCAGATTATTGTATTGATGTGACATAATTAACGATTTAAAAAGTTAAGAACATTGTTAGCTACAGATTTTATAATTTTTTTTCGCATACTTATTACGATAATCATAATCAATAGATAAAATCCTGCAACCAGTAAAAAACCATAAGAGTAATTATCTAGTGCTTGACCTATTAAAAATGCAATTCCAAAATTAAATAAGATGATGAAAAATGCAAAGACAATAACCATAGCTGCGATAAAAGCAATAATCCCCGAAGATAAAGACGATTTTTCTATTAATTCTAAACGAGCGAGGTCGATTCTTTTGTTGATGTATTCTTTTAAAAGGTCTATCATAGCTGATATTTTAGTAAAGTTACAAAAAATTACAAAAAAAAGGAACTTAGTGGACTAAGTTCCTTGGTAATTCAGTCTAGATTGGGATTATTTCAATCCGTCTAGTTCTGTTTCTACGTCTTTAACAACATCTGTAGCTTTAGAAACCATTTGATCCTTATATTTATCATAACCTTCTTTAACAGAAGTAGCTACATTGTTAGCTGTGTCTTTCACTTGAGAGGATATGGTGTTGTATTTATCCTTCACTTGATCAGAAACTTGGTGATATTGTTCTTTAACTTTTTCTGATGTTTTGTGATATTGTTCGTTAGCTTGATCTTTAATATCTCCAGCTTTTTTCTTAATTTTTTTTCTGGTTTCTTTTCCTTCTTCAGGAGCATATAGCAATCCTAAAACTACGCCAACTGCTGCACCGGCTAATAAGCCTGCTAAAATTCCTGCTGAATTATTTTTTTTAGACATAATGTGTGATTTTTGATTAATGTTTAACTTGATTTATTATGGTTTTGATATTTGCAACAAATGTACCAAAGAAATTTAAGAATTTATAAACTTTGTTAAATTAGGTTTATTTAATATAGGAAATAATTAATTCGATGGTTTGTTCTTTTGTTAAGTCAGAATTGTCTATAAGAATAGCATCTTCCGCTTGTTTCAAAGGAGCTACATCTCTTTCGGAATCAATTTTATCACGATCGATGAGATTTTTTTTGACTTCTTCTATAGAGATATTTTCTCCAAAGCCTAATAATTCCAGGTGTCTCCTTTTGGCACGTTCATCTGGCGAAGCTGTCAAAAAGAATTTGTAATCGGCGTTGGGTAAGACAATAGTTCCGATATCTCGACCATCCATAATAACCCCACCTGTTTTTGCGATATTGCGTTGGGTGTCCAACAAAAAAGCGCGTACTTCTGGAAGTTTTGCCACTTGACTGACATTTTCCGAAACAATAGGTTGACGGATTTCTTTATCAATATTATTGCCGTTCAAAATTAATTGAAGCTCATCGTCTTTTTTTTCAAAAACCAAATTTATTCTTGGAAGGCTAAGGATAAGCTGTTGTAGGTCCAAATTGTCATTGTTGTCCAAACAATGCATCAATCCATAATATGTAATTCCACGATAAAGTGCGCCTGTATCCATGTGGATAAGACCAAGTCGTTTGGCAATGACTTTAGAAATAGAACTTTTTCCCGTCGAAGAATAGCCATCTATGGCAATTACCCAATTTTTTGTCATTTCAGAAATTCTGATGACAAATTTAAAAATTTAAAAACCGAAACTACTATTGCAGAATAAAGAATTTTTAAATAATCTTTTTTAACGACGGTTGCCACTCATCTCAATAAGGTCGAGGCTTAGTCCGAACATGTTGACATTGGAAGCGTTATGATAGCGTGCATGAGAATAATCGAATTTGAAATAAGAAATCTTTATCCCAAATCCTGCAGAAATCCCCGAAAAGTTACGCTGGTCAAGAATAGCCATTTCGTTGCCGCGTTTTACATTGTAACCAAATCTAAGATTGAAAGCTTGTTGCGGAAATAGCTCGACACCAAATGATACGTGGTCCAGAACTTTTCTTCCAAAGTTAATAGGTTGACCATTGATATTTGTGTCTTGAGAAATATTGAATTTTTGTAAATCGTGTAACGTTAAGGTAATGGCTGCTGGAAATTGTTCCAAAATTTTGGTGTAGCCCAAGTCAATTCGGAAGGGTAGATTTTCGCGAACACCATTGAAGGGTTTGAACTGATAACCAAAATTACGAGCGACTAATGACAACGTTTCGTTTGTTCTTTCGTTATGGAAAGTCACACCGATATTTGCAGAAATTGCGCTGGAAGAATAAGTGTCAATTTTGGAAGTTACAAAATTAACATTGGCACCTATTGTCCAATCTTCTTCGAACTGATAAGCATAACCTGCTCCGATAGAGGCATCCATGGCAGAAAATTCTCCAAGAATATTGGCACTTTCGTCAGTACGAGGCATTTTTCCATAATCCATATATCGTGCATTAATGGAAATTAAATGTCCAAATTCCAAATCTTTGACATAATTAATTGTTCCTATCTTGGAATCCGCAAGGTAAGATGCATAGTTGACAGAAAGCATATTGTCCATTTCCAAATTCATGAGTGATGGATTAATGGCTGACATGGAAACATCGTAATCTCTTATAGAAATCGCATCGCCACCCAAAGCAGATTGCCGCGCAGAAATCGGAATGTTAAGGAAAGGATAAACATTGGTCCCGTCTTGTGAAAAAACCAAAGCGCTACAAACCGCGAAAAATAAAATAGAAATTTTCTTCAAAGTCACTTCTCTTATTTGCAAAAATAGACGTTTTTAAAATTTAACAAAATATTTCGGTGTTAAACTTATTTCTTCATAACGTAATTCTTCTGCTTTCCTTATATTTGCAGCAGCTAAATTTTTTACTAAAATGAAATATAAGAGAATCCTCTTGAAATTAAGCGGTGAAGCTTTAATGGGAAATCTACAATACGGAATCGATAATGATAGATTGAAGGAATATGCACACGAAATTAAAAAAGTTGTTGATAAAGGTTGTGAAGTTGCCATCGTTATTGGAGGAGGAAATATCTTTAGAGGTTTAGCAGGTGCTGCAAAAGGTATGGATCGCGTACAAGGTGATTATATGGGAATGTTAGCAACGGTGATCAACGGGATGGCATTGCAAGGCGCTTTGGAAGATGTTGGGGTTATGACAAGATTACAATCTGCAATTGAGATGGACAAAGTAGCAGAACCATTTATCAAAAGAAGAGCAGTTCGCCATTTGGAAAAAGGAAGAGTGGTTATTTTTGGCGCAGGCACAGGTAATCCGTATTTCACAACAGATACTGCAGCCACACTTCGCGCTATTGAAATTGATGCCGATGTTATTCTTAAAGGAACTCGCGTTGATGGTATCTATGACAGCGACCCAGAGAAAAATGTAGATGCTGTTAAATTTAATAGCTTGTCATTTGAAGATGTTTTTGAGAAAAACTTAAAAGTAATGGATATGACAGCTTTCACGTTGAGCCACGAAAACAAATTGCCGATTATCGTTTTTGATATGAATAAAGAAGGTAATCTAGAACGCCTTATCGACGGAGAATCTATCGGAACGTTGGTGAATGTGTAATTTCTTAATGATAACGGATTGACAAACATCATCTGTTATCTGTATCAATTATTGAAAATGTGTTAATTATCAAATTTTAAATATACAATGGAAGAATTAGAACTCATCGTAGCATCGGTAAAGCAAGAGATGGATGCTGCAATCAAGCATTTGGATCATGCTTTTCAGAAAATTAGAGCAGGTAGAGCTTCAACATCTATGGTGCAAGACGTTATGGTAGAGTATTATGGCTCTATGACGCCTATCAATCAGGTTGCTAATGTTTCAGTTCCAGATGCCATGACTATTTCTATTCAACCTTGGGATAGATCAGCAATCAACGCTATCGAAAAGGCAATTATCAATTCTAATTTAGGCTTTGCACCATCTAATAATGGGGATGTTATCATTCTTAATGTTCCACCATTAACAGAAGAACGCCGTAAGGAATTGGCTAAACAAGCAAAGGGAGAAACAGAACAAAGTAAAGTGGTTGTTAGAAACGCCCGTCAAGAAGGCATGAAAGATCTTAAAAAATTGGATGGCGTGTCAGAAGACCTTGTGAAAGCTGTGGAAAAAGATATTCAAGATCTTACGGATCAGTATGTTAAGAAGGCGGATGATGCTCTTAAAATAAAAGAAGCAGAGATTTTAAAAGTATAATAAAAAAAGATTTAGAAATTTTCTAAATCTTTTTTTTTATAACAAATGTCATGTTTTTTTAGGATTTTTTCAAGAAGAATATAAAGTTTTACATATATCATATATTCTTAATTTTATTTATGAATTTAAGATAAATTCATAAATTCTAATTTCATAGTCGTACTACGAAATTTTTATTGTTTTTTAAATATAAATATTATATTTGCTAGAATTTAATTTCCTTTTAGTAATGAGAGATAAATTCCTTACCTGGGGACTTGTTTTAGTCCTTTTCACGACTGTTGTCGCTGTGCTTATTAAAGCCCATTATTGGATTCCAATAACCTTAGCAGTTTTGTATGCAATAGGAATACATAATGTAATGCAAACCAAACATGCTATTTTAAGAAATTTTCCTGTATTAGGAGGTTTTCGTTATTTATTGGAAAGTATATCTCCCGAAATTCAGCAATACTTTATTGAGAGAGAGACGGATGGTAAGCCTTTTCCAAGACATCAACGTTCGGCTGCGTATCGTCGTGCAAAAAACATTAGCGATACTGTGGCCTTCGGGACTCAGTTAGAAATTAATAATAGAAAATACGAAGGAATCAAGCATTCAATATATGCTAAAACGCCTTCGCATGAATTACCCAGAACTACAATTGGAGGTCCAGATTGTTTACAACCTTACAGCTCATCTTTATTTAATATTTCCGCCATGTCTTTTGGAGCCTTGTCAGATAGAGCACATATCTCATTAAACAGAGGAGCTAAGAAAGGTCAATTTTATCACAATACGGGTGAAGGTGGTATTTCTCCTTATCATATGGAAGGTGGCGATCTATGTTGGCAAATTGGTACAGGTTATTTTGGATGCCGTGATGATGAAGGCAATTTTAATCCAGAATTGTTTAAAAAATATGCGACACTACCAAATGTGAAGATGATTGAGATTAAATTATCTCAAGGGGCAAAACCAGGACATGGTGGCGTACTTCCAGGTGTTAAGAATACACCTGAAATTGCAGCAATTCGTCATGTAAAGCCAGGGATTACAGTATTGTCGCCTCCAGGGCATAGTTCTTTCTCTACTGCAGCAGGTCTGTTACAGTTTGTAAAACAGCTTAGAGATTTATCTGGAGGAAAGCCAGTTGGTTTCAAACTTTGTGTAGGGGATACTAAAGAATTTGAAGAAATCTGTGCACAGATGAATGTTTTGAAAATTTATCCAGATTTTATCACAGTTGATGGAGCAGAGGGGGGAACAGGTGCAGCACCGCCAGAATTTTCGGACGGTGTAGGTATGCCTTTAGAACCTGCGTTGATCTTTATTAATTCAACACTTAAAAATTTTAATGTTCGTGACAAAGTAAAAATTATTGCTTCAGGAAAAGTCTTAACAGCACTGGATATTCTAAGAGCTGTTGCTATGGGAGCGGATGTGTGTAATAATGCCAGAGGATTTATGTTTGCATTAGGATGTATCCAAGCATTGCAATGTAATTCTAACACATGTCCAACTGGGGTTGCGACACAAAATAAAATGCTAATCAAAGGATTGGATGTTACAGATAAAGCGGAACGTGTTTATCATTTCCATAAAAACACCTTACATACTTGTAATGAATTAATTGCGGCGGCAGGTAGAAGCTCTTATGAGCAGGTTGACGCATCAATGTTTATGCGAGGTGACGAGTTTGAACATTTAGCAGATACTTATTTTCCAGATATTTTAGGAAATGTAAGAAAAAGTTAATTATTTAATAATCATATAGATTTGAAGACCTGAATTTTTTTAAATTCAGGTTTTTTTTGTTTATTTTTGTACATCTAAAAAAAGTAAAAAGAAAGAATGAATTCCTACAAAAATCCTCTTGAAGAACGCTATTCAAGTGAAGAAATGCTCTATAATTTTTCTCCAAATAATAAATTCAGAACGTGGAGACAGCTTTGGATTGCTCTAGCGGAGATTGAAAAAGATTTAGGTCTTGAAATTACCGATGAGCAAATCAACCAACTAAAAGAGCACGCAGAAAACATCGATTTTGATTTGGCTGCAGCTTACGAGAAAAAATTCCGTCATGATGTGATGGCCCACGTTCATACTTACGGTGATGTGGCTCCTCTTGCAAAAGGAATTATCCATTTAGGAGCAACCTCTGCTTTTGTGGGCGATAATACAGATCTTATTCAGATTCGTGATGGTTTGTTGATTATCAGAAAACAATTGGTGAATGTTATCAAAAAATTATCTGATTTTGCCATCAAATACAAAGATATGCCAACACTTGGTTTCACGCATTTTCAGCCAGCTCAGTTAACAACAGTTGGGAAAAGAGCAACTTTGTGGCTTCAATCTTTAATTTTGGATTTTGAAGAATTAGAATTTTTCTTAGAAACCTTGAGATTCCGTGGTGTGAAAGGAACTACAGGTACTGCAGCGAGTTTCTTGGAGCTTTTCAATGGCGATTATTCCAAAGTAAAACATTTAGATAAAGAATTGTCGAGAAGATTTGGTTTCGAAAAAGTTTTCGGCGTTTCTGGACAAACTTATGATAGAAAAATTGATGCAAAAGTAACGGCTTTATTGTCGAATATCGCTCAGTCTGCACATAAATTTACCAACGATTTGCGTTTGCTTCAAAACTTAAAAGAAATTGAAGAACCATTCGAGAAAAACCAAATTGGTTCATCAGCAATGGCGTACAAAAGAAATCCGATGCGTTCAGAAAGAATCGGAGCTTTGGCGAAATACGTAATGTCATTGTCTTCAAGTTCTGCAATGGTGGCTTCAACACAATGGTTTGAAAGAACTTTGGACGATTCTGCCAACAAACGTTTAACAATTCCTCAATCTTTCCTAGCGATTGACGCTATTTTATTGATTTGGAATAACATTATGGATGGTTTAGTGGTGTACGAAAACCGCATCCACAAGCATATTATGGAGGAACTTCCTTTCATGGCGACAGAATATATCATCATGGAAGAAGTAAAAGCTGGTGGCGACCGTCAGGAAATTCACGAAATTATCCGCGTTCACTCTATGGAAGCTTCCAAAAAAGTAAAAATGGAAGGTAAAGAAAATGATTTGATCGAAAGATTAATGAACGACACTTCCCTGAAAATGGACAAATCCAAGATTGCTGAAGTTATGGATCCGAAAAACTTTATTGGTTTTGCACCGATACAAACCGAGGAATTCATCCAAAACGAAGCGAAACCGATTACCGATAAGTATTCGCAGCTAATTGGACTAGAAGCAGATTTAAAAGTATAAATGTGATGCAGTCTTGTCGGCTGCATTTTTGTTTTAATTTGAAATTTTATTATTTGAAATTTGAAATTGATTTTTCACATTTTTGAAATCTCAAATCTCAAATTTCAAATCTCAAATCTTTATAATGAATAAAAGAATTTTTGTAGAAAAGAAAGGCTTGTTTGATGTGGAAAGTCCCAAGATTTTTTCGGAAATCCTGAATGTAACTTCCCAAGTTGAAGAAGTAAAAGTGTATAATATTTACGATATCTTCGGATTGGAAGATGCCGATTTTCAAAAGGTTGCCAATTCTACTTTTGTGGATCCCGTAACCGATATTTTGCATGAGGAAAATCCAGCGAAAAATACTTTTTTTGCCACTGAATTTCTTCCTGGTCAGTACGACCAAAGAGCAGATTCTGCGGAGCAATGTATCGCACTTTTAACGCAAAACGGAAACGCAACCGTTAGAAGTGGAAAACTTATTGAAATTAAGGGAGTTTCTGATGCTGATTTGGTGAAAATCAAGGATTTATTGATTAATAAAGTAGAATCTAAAGAAAAAGATCTTTCCAAATTGGAAATTCCATCCGAGAATAATCCTCAACCAGTTGTAGTTTACGAAGGTTTTAAAGATTTTTCAAAAGACGAACTGAAAGCTTTCTACGAAAATCATGGTTTTGCCTTTGGTTTAGACGATTTGGAGTTTATTCAATCTCATTTTAAATCTGAAAACAGAAATCCAACCGAAACGGAACTTAAAGTTTTAGATACCTATTGGAGCGACCATTGTCGTCACACGACTTTCGAAACAGAATTGACGGAAATTGAATTCAAAGGTCAGTTTAAACAAACTTTGGAAACTATTTTCAATGATTATTTAGAAAAAAGAAAATTTTTAGGTCGTGAAGCAAAGCCAATTTCCATGATGGATTTGGGAACGATTGCGGCTAAATATTTCAGAAAAACAGGAAACCTAGAAAACCTAGTCGTTTCTGATGAAATCAACGCTTGTACGATAGAAATCGAAGTGGAATATGATGGTAAAAAAGAACCTTGGTATTTGCTTTTCAAGAATGAGACTCACAATCACCCAACAGAAATTGAGCCTTTTGGTGGAGCTTCAACCTGTCTTGGTGGTGCCATTCGCGATCCTTTGTCGGGAAGAGCGTTTGTGTATCAAGCGATGCGATTAACGGGAGCGGGAAATGTTTTAGAGCCTATTTCTGATACTATTTCTGGGAAACTTCCTCAAAGAACCATTACGAAACAAGCAGCCAACGGTTATTCTTCTTATGGAAATCAAATCGGTTTGGCGACCACTTTGGTGAACGAAATTTACCATGAAGGCTACAAAGCAAAACGTATGGAAGTTGGTTTTGTGGTGGGAGCGGTTCCAAAAACTTGGGTTAGACGTGAGAAGCCAGAAAATGGAGACATCGTGATTCTTTTGGGTGGAGCAACGGGTCGTGATGGTGTTGGTGGGGCAACAGGAAGTTCTAAAGAGCAAGATGAAACCTCTATTCATACACTTTCTACGGAAGTTCAGAAAGGAAATGCTGTTGAGGAAAGAAAAATTCAGCGTTTATTCAGAAATCCTGAAGTAACAACTTTAATTAAAAAATCCAACGATTTTGGTGCGGGTGGCGTTTCTGTTGCGATTGGTGAAATTGCTGATTCTTTGGAAATTAACCTTGATGTTTTGCCTTTGAAATATGAAGGTTTGAACGGAACTGAATTGGCTATTTCTGAATCTCAGGAAAGAATGGCGGTGGTTATTGAAGCTAAAGATGAAGCGAAATTCATTGAGTTCTGCGAGAAAGAAAACATCAAAGCTGTTGTGGTTGCAAAAGTGACTGATTCTGGAAGAATGCAAATGTTCTGGAAAGGTGACAAAATTGTGGATTTAAGCCGTGATTTCTTGGACACCAATGGTTGTGCGAAAATCCAAACGGTAGAAATTTCTCATTTAGAAGAAGTTAGAAACGAAAAAATAGAATTTACAGAAGAAAATTTTGTAAAAATTTTAAAAGATAAAAACAACGCCTCCCAAAAAGGTTTGCTGGAAATGTTCGATGCTTCTGTGGGTGGAACAACCGTTGCAATGCCTCTTGGCGGAAAATATCAATTGACAGAAATGGAAGGAAGTGTACAAACGCTTCCAATTCTTCACGCCGAAAATATCGAAACGGTTTCTTTGGCGAGTTGGGGATTCGATGCGGATATATCTTCTCAAAACTCCATGATTGGCGCTGCAAATGCCGTGGTGGAAAGTGTTTCCAAAATTGTGGCGATGGGTGGCGATTACAAGAAAATCCGTTTGAGCTTCCAAGAATATTTCGAAAAACTGGGAAATCAGCCTGAAAAATGGGGTAAACCAATGGCTTCGTTGTTAGGAGCTTATAATGCTCAAATGAATCTTGGTTTGGCAGCAATTGGTGGAAAAGACTCTATGAGTGGGACTTTCCAAAATATTAATGTCCCTCCAACCTTAATTTCTTTTGCTTGTGCAAATGGGGTGAAACGTCACATTATTTCTCCAGAATTCAAACTTTCGGGAAATCATTTGTATCATTTTTACAATCAAGCTAACGAAGATGGACTTCCGAATTATGATGTATTGAAAGACGTTTACGAATTTATCCATGATGGAATTGTAAAAGGAAACATCATTTCTGCAAAAACCATCAAAGAAGGTGGAGTAGCGGTTGCTTTGGCAAAAATGTCTTTTGGAAACGGTCTTGGTGCGAATGTAAATCTTGACGAAATTCAAATTTTAGAGAAAAATATCGGAGGATTAATCATTGAATCGGTTAACGAATTATCTCATCCATCACTTACAAAAATCGGAAATGTAACTGATAACGGAAATTTAACCATCAACAATCTCGAATCTAGAATCTCGACTCTCGAATCTGTATTTACAGGAACTTTTGAAGGACTTTTCCCAACTTCCGAAAAGGAAAAAATTGTAGTGAATATTGATGAAAGCTTGAATTCAATACATCCAAGAAACATCATCATCAAAAAACATGGCATTGCAAAACCGAAAGTTTTTGCTCCCGTTTTTCCAGGAACGAACTGCGAATACGAAACGCAAAATGCTTTCAGAAAAGAAGGTGCCGAAGTTTCGAGCTTGCCATTAATCAATCTTGATTTCAATAAATTGAATGAAAGTATCGATGCTTGGGTGAAAGAAATTGAACAATCTCAAATTTTAGTGTTCTCAGGAGGCTTCTCAGCAGGTGACGAGCCGGATGGTTCCGCAAAATTCATCGTCAACGTTCTTAAAAACGAAAAAATGAAAGACGCTGTTCATGCGTTGTTGCAACGTGACGGAATGATTTTAGGGATCTGCAACGGTTTCCAAGCTTTGGTAAAATCTGGATTATTGCCTTATGGTGAAATCCGTGATTTGGATGCCAATTCTCCAACATTAGCGCACAACGCCATCGGAAGACATATTTCGCAAATGGTGAATGTGAGAGTAACGAATGAAGATTCGCCTTGGTTAAAAGGAATGAAAGATTTGACCTATACAATTCCAATTTCGCATGGTGAAGGTCGTTTTATGGCTTCGGAAGAGGTGTTGACAGAACTTTATAAAAACGGACAAATCGCAACTCAGTATGTAGATTTCGACGGAAATATCGCGCACGGAATGCCGTTTAATCCTAATAACTCATTATTTGGAATTGAGGGTGTGACGAGTTTAGATGGTAAAATTTTTGGTAGAATGGGACATCCAGAGCGTTTTGCTGAAGGTTTGATGAAAAATATTCCATCTGCGAATTATCACAACATTTTCAAAAATGGTGTGGCGTATTTTAAATAAATTGTCTTAATAGAAGAAACTAATAAATATAGGAATTGTAGGCCGTCTACAATTCCTATATTTGCATTTGCAATCACTCTAAACTATGCGTGGGATAAAATTTGGTGTTTTAATTTTAATAATTCTTTTTGGGATTTATGCCGTTTCTATGACTTTTGTTGATGAAAGAAAAGAGTACAGCATTCATTCTAACATTACTTATCCGATAGATAAAGTTTTCCCACAATTTAATAATCTACAAAATTTTTCGCATTGGAATGATTTTTTCACCCAAGATAAAAATCTGGGATTTAGCTTTTTCACACCTTATTCAGGCAAAGATTCTTCGATGAAATTTTATAATAAAAAGCATCAAGATCAATTTGGGGAGATGTTTATTCGCTATGAAAATCCTATGAAGAGCCTTCGTTATCAATTGTTTTTGGAAGATGAATCTTACCCGTATTTGATAGATGTAAAATTTATTGGAAAAGGAGAATCTACCGAGATTAATTGGAAAATACAAACACCGAAACAGCCATTGCTTAGACGTTCGCTTAATTTGCTTTCCGAAACCTTATTTGTTGAAAATATTGAGAAAAGTATTAAGAATTTGACAGCAATTTTAGGTAACAAAGTAGATAAAGAAAATTTGATTGCTTCTATTAAATACGATAGTATAATGGTGGAAAATCAAGAAAGCGCTTTGCTGTTGGGCGTTAACGTGAGTACATCGAATAAAAAAGATGCCTTATTAAAGAATATTGTTATTAATCATAATAAAGTTGTAAATTATGTAAAACAAGATTTGGGTAAAAAAGATGATGAATTTGGAAGCCCAATTTTAATTACCAATCCTAATAATTTTAAAGATAAAGAAGTGTCCTATTTTTATGGTGTGGCACTTCCCAAGAGAATAAGCACTTCGGATAACAATTATACTTTCCGAACGCTCAACGGCGGCCAAACTTACTTTATGTATTACAAAGGTAGTTATGCAGGTCGTATAAAAAGTATACAACAATTAATACAAAAAGTTAAAAAAGATACCCTGCGACATGGAGATTTGCAAGAACAATTTTTGGAAGAGCCAGACGCTACTTCTGATGTCAAATTAAAACTGCAACTTCCTGTCTATCGATAAGTCGGACTTCGAAAAAATGATATTTAACATATTGTTAAAATGCATATTCGTTTGCCCGATTATAGATAAAAATTTAGTAAATTTGTTGGCAATATTTGATAATTTTTATAAACAGATAATCTGTAATAATGGATAAATTTTCGTTTCTAAATGCCGCACATGCTCAGTTGATTGATGACATGTACGAGCAGTACCTGAAATACCCAGATTCTTTAGAACCTTCATGGAAAGCTTTTTTCCAAGGTTTTGACTTTGCGAGAGAATATTATGGTGATGATGACAGCAATGACATGTCACCAGTTGTACAATATGCACAACAAAGTGTTAACAATGGCCAAGCTTCTGAAGATATTAGCAAAGAATTCAAAGTTCTTAATTTGATTGAAGCTTACAGAACGCGTGGACACCTTTTTACAAAAACCAATCCTGTAAGAGAAAGAAGACATTTTGCGCCGACTTTAGCGATTGAAAATTTTGATTTGACAGTAGCAGATCTTAATAAAAAATTCAACTCTGCCACAACAACAGGAATGCCTGGACCAGCGACTCTAGCAGATATTATTAAACATCTTGATGAGATCTATTGCGACTCTATTGGAGTTGAATATATGCACATTAACAATATCGAGGAGAAGCAATTCATAAGAGAATGGGTTAGTGTTAACGAAAATCATCCAAAATTGTCTGCGGATGAAAAAACAGAAATTCTTTTCAAACTTAACCAAGCGGTAGCATTTGAAAATTATTTGCATACAAAATTCGTTGGACAAAAACGTTTCTCACTAGAAGGTGGAGAATCTTTGATTCCTGCGCTTGACCAATTGATCACCAAGTCATCACAATTGGGTGTTGATGAGGTCGTTCTTGGGATGGCTCACCGTGGACGTCTTAACGTCTTAACGAATATTTTCCAAAAATCATACAAACAGATTTTCTCAGAATTTGAAGGGAAAGAATTTGAAGAAGATGTATTTTCGGGAGATGTTAAATACCATTTAGGTTCTTCTAAAACGATTACAACAGCTAATGGAGAAGAGGTCGTTATCAATTTGACACCAAACCCATCTCACTTAGAAACTGTTGCTGCTTTGGTTGAAGGTATTTGTCGTGCAAAAGTTGACCACAAGTATAAAGATTACAAAAAAGTTTTACCAATTGTTATCCATGGTGACGGTGCAATTGCTGGCCAAGGTATCGTGTACGAAATTGCACAGATGATGACCTTGGACGGTTACAAAACTGGCGGAACAGTACATATTGTCGTTAACAACCAAGTGTCGTTTACAACCAACTATTTAGATGCAAGATCATCTATCTATTCTACAGATATTGCAAAAGTAACACAATCTCCAGTGATGCATGTTAATGCTGATGATGTTGAAGCAGTTGTACATGCTATTAGATTTGCTGCAGATTTCAGAGCTAGATTTGGGAAAGATGTTTATATCGATCTTTTAGGCTATAGAAAATATGGACACAACGAAGGTGACGAACCAAGATTTACACAACCTAATCTTTATAAAACCATTTCTAAACATCAAAATCCACGCGAAATTTATAAAGCAAAATTAATTCAGGAAGGTATTGTTTCTGATGAGGTTTTGAAAAGCATGGAGCAAGATTTTAAAAAGTTATTGGATGAAAACTTTGATGCTTCCAAAGGTATCGAGCGTAATACCATGACACCTTTTATGGAAAATGATTGGGTAGATTTTCCAATGGCGCCGAAAGGTTCAATTCTTAAGTCTGTAGATACGACTTATGACCTAGCTAAACTTAAAGAATTAGCCATTAAAATCTCTACTTTGCCTGGGGATAAAAAATTCCTGAACAAAATCACAAGATTGTTCGAAAACCGTATCAAAATGGTTGAAAACAATTCTTTGGATTGGTCAATGGGAGAATTATTAGCATACGCAACATTGTTGACAGAGCAATTCGGTATTAGAATTTCTGGGGAAGATGTTGAGAGAGGGACTTTCTCTCACCGTCATGCGGTTATTAAAACGGAAGATACAGAAGAAGAATATGTTCCATTAAAACATGTTTCTGATTCTCAGTTTGATATTTATAATTCACACTTGTCAGAATATGCCGTTTTAGGATTTGATTATGGTTATGCAATGGCATCGCCAAAAACGTTGACGATCTGGGAAGCACAGTTCGGAGATTTCATGAATGGTGCACAAATCATCATCGATCAATATCTTGTAGCAGCTGAAGAAAAATGGAAAATCCAGGACGGTCTTGTGATGTTATTGCCTCACGGATCAGAAGGGCAAGGTGCCGAGCACTCCTCAGCAAGAATGGAGAGATTCTTGACGCTTTGTGCAAATGATAATATTATCGTTGCGGATATTACTTCGCCAGCCAACTATTTCCACTTATTGAGAAGACAAATGAAATTTGGATTCAGAAAACCTTTGGTTGTTTTCACACCAAAATCTTTATTAAGACATCCAAAAGTGGTATCAAGCTTAGAAGATATGGCACAAGGAGAATTCCAACCAATATTGGATGATCCAACAGCTGATCCTAACAAAGTAGAACGTCTTGTTCTTTGTACTGGTAAGTTGTATTTCGATTTATTAGCTAAAAAAGAGGAAAGTGGTGACGAGAAAGTTGCTTTGGTGAGATTAGAACAATTGTATCCACTTAATATGGATAAAATCAATGCAATATTCGAAAAATATAACAAAAGAACTGATCTTGTTTGGGCACAAGAAGAACCAGAAAATATGGGAGCATGGAGCTATATTCTAAGAAACTTTAGAGATACAGGTATCCAAGTAATTTCTCCAGTAGCTTCAGGTACACCAGCGCCAGGTAGCCACAAAATGTTTGAAAGAAATCAAACAGCCATCATCAATAGAATTTTTAATTGTGATGATGCGCCAACCAATAGACCAGTTACAGCATAATTAAAAACTAACGATATTATATTAGAGTTTATAAACTCTGTTTAAAACAAAAAAATTACTCCTATGTCAATATTAGAAATGAAAGTCCCTTCACCGGGAGAATCTATCACAGAAGTTGAAATTGCAACTTGGTTAGTTAAAGATGGCGATTATGTTGAAAAAGATCAACCTATCGCAGAAGTAGATTCGGACAAAGCAACACTTGAGCTTCCTGCAGAAGAAAGCGGAATAATTACTCTAAAAGCTGAAGAAGGTGATGTGGTACAAGTAGGACAAGTGGTTTGTCTTATCGACATGAGTGGGGCAAAACCCGAAGGTGCAGCGACACCAGTTGAAGCTCCAAAAGTTGAAGCTCCAAAAGTTGAAACGAAAAAAGAAGCACCAGCGGCTGCAACTTATGCAAGCAATACACCTTCTCCTGCAGCTAAAAAAATTCTTGACGAAAAGGGAATGGAGCCAGCGCAAGTACAAGGAACTGGTCGTGACGGAAGAATCACAAAAGATGACGCTGTAAAAGCTGTTCCAGCAATGGGTGCTACACCATCAGGTTCTGGAAGTCGCGCACAATCTACAACAAAACTTTCTGTACTTAGAAGAAAAATTGCAGCAAGATTGGTTTCAGTTAAAAACGAAACCGCAATGTTGACAACTTTCAACGAAGTGGATATGTCAGAAATCTTCAGAATCAGAAAACAATATAAAGAAGAATTCGCAGCTAAACATGGTGTAGGACTAGGCTTTATGTCGTTCTTTACCAAAGCGGTTACAAGAGCTTTAGAATTATATCCAGATGTTAATGCATCTATCGACGGTGATTTTAAAATTAACTATGATTTCTGTGATATTTCTATCGCGGTTTCAGGACCAAAAGGTCTTATGGTACCCGTTCTTAGAAATGCGGAAAATATGACGTTACGTAATGTTGAAGCTAACATCAAAGATCTTGCAACTAAAGTAAGAGATGGTAAAATTACAGTTGACGAAATGACGGGTGGTACATTTACAATTACCAATGGTGGTACTTTTGGTTCTATGATGTCTACACCAATTATCAATCCACCACAATCTGCAATTTTGGGAATGCACAACATTATCCAGAGACCAGTTGCAGTGGATGGGCAAGTGGTGATTCGCCCAATGATGTATGTTGCGATGTCTTATGACCACCGTATTATCGATGGTAAAGAATCTGTAGGTTTCTTGGTAGCTGTTAAAGAAGCAATCGATAATCCAGTAGAATTCTTGATGGGTGGCGACGAAAGAAAAGCCCTAGAACTTTAAGATTAAAATTCTCGATATATTATAAAATCCCGCTAATTTCGGCGGGATTTTTGTATTAGCTAAAATATAAACTTTAGCCATGGTCTCTAAAACTACTTCTCAGATACAAGTAACAGTTCATACAGAATATGACGCAAAAAACAGTTTTCCACTCGATTTTCGTCATACCTTTCGTTATTACATTATCATCGAAAATAAAGGTCAAGAAAAGGTGAAGTTGCTCCGTCGCAGATGGCAAATTTTTGATGTCGGTTTTGGACAGTCATTTGTCGAAGGAGAAGGAGTTATAGGACTACAACCTATCATAGAACCTGGACAAGTTTTCAAGTATTTTTCGAATGTTGTTCTGCAATCCGGAATAGGAAATATGACAGGTCAGTATCTTTTTGTAAATATTAATAGCAACGAAACTTTTGAAGTTGAAATTCCGAAATTTAGTTTGTTTTCTGAAATTTTAAATAACTAAAGTTGCTTAATGTTTTTATTGAAATAATCATTGATCTCGTCATTTCGTGTGAGCATCAAACGTTCAAATCCCAATAATGAAATTTTAGCACAAACTTCGGCATCATCTCCTGCTCTGTGATGCTTGAAACTAATCTGATGTTGATCGGCCAAATTCCTCAAACCATAAGTTTTAAGGTTTTTCCAAGATTTTTTAGCCAAAGAAATACTACACAAATAATTGATTTTCGGTTTGAAAAATCCATAATAATCCAAACAACTGCGAAGGACTCCTGCATCAAAAGACGCATTGTGCGCGATCATAAGATTACCATACATTAATTCCTCAGCTTCATGCCAAATGTCTTCAAAACTAGGGGCGTCAGCAACATCTTCTGGCGATATGCCATGTACTTCGATATTTCTCGGATGGAAATAAGGGAAACTAGGCGGTTTTATCAGCCAAGTTTTGGTAGTCACAATTTCTCCGTTTTCAACGATGCAAATGCCCATTTCACAAGCTGAGTTTCGCTCGTGAGTAGCAGTTTCAAAATCTATTGCAACAAAATCCATTTTCTTGAGATATCATTTTTTATAAACAAAAATTTATTTTAAGAAATGTTTAAAAATAAGCCATTTCGTTTGATAATAGTCTTTTATTTGATGCTTTTGACGACGTTTTAGTGTTCCTACAAATTCTGCATAAAATCCAACATGTGATCGTACAATGGCCCAAGTGTGAGAAAATCCATCTTTGAACATCATGTAGATTCCCGCAATACCATCTAAGCTAAGTCTGAAAAATATGAGATAAAGCTTATTAGAAGGTAAATTTTTTAGCATCATGCTGAGGTTATTTCGAAAGTTGAGGTAAGTTTTTTGTGGATTTTGCTTGTTCAAAGTTCCACCTCCAACATGATAAATTGTGGATTGTCCGCAATAATATATCTTACGATTATTATTTTTTAAACGCCAGCAAAGATCAATTTCTTCCTGATGGGCGAAGAAACGTTCATCAAATCCTTTCTCATTCCAGAAATCTTTAGCTCGGATAAATAAAGCACAACCCGAAGCCCAAAATATTTCCGTAATATCATTGTATTGTCCTTTGTCTTCCTCAATTGTTTCAAATTCGCGACCACGACAATACGGATAGCCAAGATTGTCGATTAAACCACCGCCGGCACCAGCAAATTCAAATTTTTTTTTATTATTAAAATCTAAAATTTTTGGTTGGATGGCTGCTATTTCACTATTTTCTGAAAACAAAGTCATGATGGGCTTTGTCCAATTTGGTGTCACTTCAACATCCGAGTTTAAAAGGCAGTAGATGTCCGCACAAATTTCTTTTAAACCTTCGTTATAGCCTTGTGCAAAGCCGAGATTGGTTTTATTAAAAACTTGTTTTATTTGTGGGTAATTTTTGTTTAACCAAATTACAGAATCATCGCTCGATGCGTTATCAATAACATATACTTCGGCATTACCAGAATATTGAATGATATTTGGTAGGAATTTTTCTAGCCAAGATTTTCCGTTCCAGTTAAGGATGACAATTGCTAATCTCATGGTGTTGCTTCGTATTGTTTGATAGAGCCTTGATATTTCCAACGTCTGTGTGACCAAAGCCAATTGGACGGGCGTTTTTCAATAGTATTTTCTAGAAGTTTATGAAATTTTCGAACCACTTCATATTGTTCAAATTTTTCAGCTTCAGGACATATTCTGTAATAATTAACTTGATAAAATCCACGTTTTACCTTTTTCATATCACAATAGATAAAGGCTAAATCTAATTTTTGTGAAAGTCTGTCGTAACCAATAAAAGCGGGTGTTGCTTGGTTTAAAAATTTAAGGCCATAGGTAATATGTGAAAAATGTGGCGTCTGGTCGGCCACAAACATATATATAGAATTTCCGTCATTAGGAGCTCGCAAGATTTGTTTGATAACTTCGTTAGCTTCAAGCGATTTGTTATTAAAACGGTTTCTAACAAATTTAATTTTTTCTTCCCAGAACTTGCTGTTCATTTTTCGATAAACGGGATGACAGTTTTCTTGTTCCACCAAAGTTGCCAATGCGTTGAACCATTCCCAGTTAAACACATGGCCAGAAAGCAAAATAATATTTTTTCCTTCTTCTTTTATTTCATGAAAAAGATCGCGGTTAAGATGTTGTACACGAACTTTAAGCTCGGTTTCGGAAATTGTAAATGCCTTTAGCATTTCAACAATATAATCACAAAAATTGATGAAAAATTGCTTTTGAATTTCTACCAATTCCTCATGTGACTTATCTGGAAAAGAATTTTTAAGATTGTCGTACACAACTTGTTTTCTATAACCTACAACATAATAGTTAAGAAAAGACATGATGTCCGAAAAGATATACAATACCTTAAGTGGAAGGTGAGAAAGTAGTAATAAGAGACTAAATAATATTTGGTTCAAAATTTGTAAAAAGATTATCTGCAAAGTTAAGGAAAAGCTACTAATATATTCTTTAGTTTTGTAGTGGTAAAGTTATTTAAATATTATAATTATGCGAAAAGTAAAAAGCTTAATCTTAGGGCTTGGTGTGTTGGTGCTAGGAAATACGGTTCTCAAAGCACAATCTGCTGAAAAAACAGTCCAAACACAGGCGCAGTTGGAGGCAATTGCCAAAAAGAAAATTGCAGATGAGGAAAAAGCAAAATTAAAAAAGCCTTATGATGCCAAAGCGGATGCAGAGAAAGATATTGAAGCTTTGGTTGCACAAGCGAAAAAAGAAAACAAAAATATCATTTTACAAGCAGGAGGCAATTGGTGTATTTGGTGTTTACGTTTTAACGATTTTGTGGAGAAAACACCAGAATTGCAATCTATTGTAGATGAGAATTATTTGTATTACCATCTCAATTATTCTCCCGATAACAAAAACGAAAAAGTATTTTCAAAATACGGAAATCCAGGCGACAAATTTGGTTATCCGGTTTTCATAGTTTTGGATCAAACAGGAAAGATGATTCATGTGCAAGATAGCGCCGTGCTGGAACAAGACAAAGGCTATGGTGTAGAAAAAGTTAAAGAATTTTTTAACCAATGGAAACCAAAAGCTTAAATAAAGAGTCAAGATTTTTTCTTGACTTTTTATTTTCAAAAACTTAGATTAATTTCTTAATCCAATTCAATTTTTCATCAGAATAAGGCGGATATTTGATATTGGCTTCGCCCCAAGTTGCGCGTTTCAAAATCGATTTTTGATGAGTAAATGCTTCAAAACCGAACTTACCATGATAATTTCCGATACCAGAGTTACCAACGCCTCCAAAAGCCAAATTATCATTAGCTAAATGCATAACAACATCGTTGATACAACCGCCTCCAAATGAAATTTGATTAATAAATTTTTTAATTTCTGAGTCCTTGTTTGTGAAAAGATAGGCTGACAACGGCTTTTCGTGATTTTGAATTTGATGTAAAGCTTCATCAAAATTCTCATATACCAAAATCGGAAGAATAGGGCCGAAAATCTCATCTTCCATTATCTTGTCATTCCAATTGACAGGGAAAAGTAGGGTAGGCGCTATAAAAAGTTTTTCTTCATTGTATTTTCCTCCCAGAATTGTTTTTGTTTCATCAATTAATTCTGTTAAACGGTTGAAATTTTTCTTGTTGATAATCTTTGTATAATGAAGACTTTCAGCTTGGTAATTGTTAAATTTAATTTGATTTTTCAAAAGCTCTACAAAGTCAGCAGCTACTTTTTTATCCACCAAAACATAATCTGGAGCCACACAAGTCTGTCCACCGTTTAAAAATTTTCCCCATGTGACGCGTTTGGCAGCGATTTTTAGATTCGCATGCTCTGTTACAATCGCAGGGCTTTTTCCACCCAATTCCAAGGTTACAGGCGTTAAATGTTTTGCAGCAGCTTCGTACACAATTTTTCCAACCCGTGGACTTCCTGTAAAAAATATCTTATCAAATCTCAGTTTTAGAAGTTCTGTTGTTTCGTCGATACCGCCTGTTTCGATATGTAAAAATGAAGAGTCAAAGTTCTTATTAAACAATTCTGCCATGATGTTCATGGAATGTTCTGCCACTTCGCTTGGTTTCAAAATGCAAGTGTTTCCAGCAGCAATGGCGGAAATCATTGGGCAAATGGAAAGTTGAAAAGGATAGTTCCAAGCGCCAATTACTAAACTGCAACCCAAAGCTTCTTGATAGATTTTGGAGCTTCCCGGAAGATTGGCCAAATTGGTACGCACCGATTTTGGCTTCATCAACTTTTTTAAATTTCTAAAATAAAAGTCAATTTCGTTGTAAATAATTGCCAGTTCAGTTGTGTAGGTGTCAAATTTTGATTTTCCGAAATCTTTTGCAATAGCTTCGTAGAACAAATTTTCATTATTAGAAATGACTTGTTTTAATTTTCGTAATTGAGAAAGCCTGAAATCCAAAGACTTTGTTTTCTGATGATTAAAAAACTGGCGTTGAGATTCTAAAATTTGTTGAATAGACATATTGACAAAATTATATTTAACTAATATAAAAATAATCAATTATGAATTCTTTCTTATTAGTTTTAATTATATTTATTAAATAAAGATTTATTGGTTTATGGATTTTAAAGGAAAGACGGTTTTGATAACTGGCGGCGCATCGGGAATTGGAAAAATAATGGGACGAAAAGTTCTCGAAAGAGGCGCTCGTCATCTTATCATTTGGGATATTAATGAAGCTGGAATGAACGATGTTAAAGCTGAATTTTCAAATTTTAAAGCTAATGTTTTCGGTTACAAAGTTGACATTTCAAAACTCGGAGACATTCAGGAAAACGCCCAAAAAGTAAAATCCGAAATTGGCGACGTCGATGTGTTAATCAATAATGCAGGGATTGTTGTTGGGAAATATTTTCATGAACATTCGCATACGGATATTTCTCGCACTATGGCGATAAATACTGATGCCATTATGCACATTACTCTAGAATTTTTGCCAGAAATGATACAGCGTAATTCTGGAGCTGTTTGTAATATTTGCTCGTCTGCAGGATTGATTTCTAATCCGAAAATGTCAATTTATGCTGCGTCAAAATGGGCGGCGGTGGGCTGGAGCGATAGTCTTCGTCTCGAAATGGAGCAACTCCAAAAAAGTATTTCGGTTACCACGATTATGCCTTTTTTTATTAATACAGGAATGTTCGATGGTGTAAAGTCGAAACTTTTGCCAATTTTGGAACCCGAACCTACTTCAGAAAGAATTATTAAAGCGATAGAAAAGAATACAAAATTGCTTGCAATGCCGCTTCCGTATTGGTTTATACGATTGAGCCAAGGGGTTTTGCCTTTAACAGTTTTTGATTGGGTGATGAGAAATATTTTCGGGATTTATGACACGATGAAAGATTTTAAAGGACGTTGAATTTTATGTTCAAATTTATGTCCCGTCCTGAAATAGCGATACAAAAAAAATAATCGTTATTATGGAAGAAAGAAGCAATTATGTAAAACGTACTCAGCGCGATTACAGTATGTCTTTTAAGTTGAACGTTGTAAAAGAAATCGAGTCTGGAGAACTCTCTACCACTGTTGCTTGCCGAAAATATGGCATCCAAGCCCGAAGCACAGTTGTGAGTTGGCTCAGAAAATTTGGTACCTTTGACTGGGAGAACCAATCCCCATCGAATATGCCAAAGTCACCAGAACAAAAGATCATGGAGCTTGAAGCCCAAGTAAAGCTTTTGCAAAAGCAGAAGACCTTTCTTGAGAAACAGGCTTATGTGGCTGATAAAAAAGCCATTATTTTCGATATGATGATTAACCTTGCCGAAGAGGAATATCAAATTGATATACGAAAAAACTCACCACCCGAACTATCGACTCTTTCCGAAAGGAACAAAAAGAAACCATAAGTTTCTCCTGTGAATTGTTCGGGGTTGACCGACAGGTTTATTATCGTCATTTGAAACGAAAAGCAAAGCGGCAACAAAATGCACAGCAGGTTGTGGATTGGGTAGCAGAGCTGCGAATGATTCATCCAAAAATGGGTGGAAAGAAGTTGTATTTTCTTTTGAAAGAGAAACTTGAAAATTTAAGAATTGGCAGAGACAAATTCTTTGACTTCTTAAGGGCTAACCATTTGTTAATCATTCCCAAAAGAAGTTATCACAAAACTACCAATTCGTATCATCGTTTTAAAAAACATAAAAATTTGATTAAAGATTATCAATACAAAAAGCCTAATAATGTTTGGGTGTCGGATATCACCTACTTGGGGAACAGAGAAAACCCAGCCTATTTAAGCTTGATAACCGATGCTTATTCTAAGAAAATCGTAGGCTTTGATGTGTCGGATTCTTTGGCTACAGCATCTTGTTTAAATGCTCTAAAAATGGCATTGAAAAAAGAAAACCCGAAGAGTCTTATTCATCACTCAGACAAAGGTTTACAATATTGTTCCGATGATTATCAAAAGCTATTGAAAAAGCATAAAATCCGTTGTAGTATGACACAAGAATCAGATCCTTATGAGAATGCCATAGCCGAAAGAATCAATGGAATTTTAAAACAGGAATATGATATTGATAAATTTAATGTAGATTTGAATACAAGAAAGATTTTGGTCAAACAAACCGTAAAGGTCTATAATGAGTTAAGACCGCATTTGTCAAACTATTATTTAACACCGATGCAAATGCACCAACAACAAGAATTAATACCAAAATCTTACAAAAAGAAAAACAGTACAAATACGAATATATGTACTGTTTAAAATAAAATTTTATTGGTCTAATCCTGTATCATTTTTTCAGGACGTTACAAAATCTAAGCATTAAGCTTCTTCTGATTTAGTTTCTTCAACTTTAGCAGGAGCTGCTTTTGGCGCTTCAACTACTGGCGCGTCAGATACAACATCGAATGCGAAATTGTACTCAACATTTCTGTGAAGTCTGATAAGCGCTTCAAATTTACCTGTTCTCTTGATAGTATTACCAGGAATTTTGATGTATTTTTTATCTACGATAACACCTGTTTTAGCCAATTCTTCAGAAAGGTTAATATTATTGATAGAACCGAAAAGTTTGTCACCAGAACCTACTTTAGCAGCGATAGTAACAGTAGTTTTCTTTAATTTTTCAACGATAGTATTAGCAGCAGCGATTAATTTAGCTTCTTCCTCTTTTCTAGCTTCTAAAGTAGCTTCTAAAGCAGCTTTGTTTTTTGGAGTTGCTAAAAGTGCTAAACCTTGAGGTAACAAGAAGTTTCTTGCATAACCTGGTTTTACGTTTACTGTATCGAACTCAAGTCCTAAGTTTTCTATGTCTTTTTTAAGGATAATTTCCATTTTGTTGATGTCCTTTTGTTGAGAAGTTAGATTTTAGAAATTAGAAGTTAGAAAACCAACAACCAAAAACTATAAACCAACAACCAATGTTAATATTATTTTAATAAATCTGCTACGTAAGGCATTAAAGCTAAATGTCTAGCTCTTTTGATAGCTGCAGATACTTTTCTTTGGTATTTAAGAGAAGTTCCTGTGTAACGTCTTGGCAAAATTTTACCTTGCTCGTTCACGAATTGTAATAAGAAATCAGCATCTTTATAATCTACATGCTTAATTCCGAATTTTTTGAATCTACAATATTTCTTTTCAGATTTTGTATTGATATCAAGTGGTGTTAAGAATTTTACTTCAGATTCTCCACCAGCTGAGGCTTGTTTTGCCATATCATCTATTGCCATGTCTTTTTAATTTTAAGGGTTAATAAATTAAGCTTTAGCTGCTTTTACTTTTGCTCTTCTAGTTACAGCATATTCTACAGCGTGCTTATCCAATTTTGTAGTTAAGTAACGGATAATTCTTTCGTCACGTTTGAAAGCTAATTCTAAGTCAGCTACAACGTCTCCTTCACCTTTGAACTCAATCAAAGTATAGAATCCATTCTTTTTCAATTGGATTGGGTAAGCTAATTTCTTAAGACCCCATTTTTCTTTAGCAACGATTTCGCAACCTTTTTCTTTTAAAAGGTCTTCAAATTTTTTCACTGCTTCCTCCACCTGTGCATCAGATAGAACGGGAGTTAAAATGAAAACAGTTTCGTAATTGTTCATAATGATTAATTAATTGGTTAATTATTTCGAGTTGCAAAGATATAACTTTTTTTTAATGAACGAATATGTAAATAAAAAAATCCCGCAAATAATTGCGGGATTCATATTAATATAAGTTTTCAAATGTTATTTTTTGATTACTTTAATAGTGTCTGCTCCATTTTCTGTTTCAACTACTACTAC
Source organism: Chryseobacterium sp. POL2 (assembly GCF_011058315.1). Classification (NCBI taxonomy): domain Bacteria; kingdom Pseudomonadati; phylum Bacteroidota; class Flavobacteriia; order Flavobacteriales; family Weeksellaceae; genus Chryseobacterium; species Chryseobacterium sp. POL2. The sequence goes on from NZ_CP049298.1 coordinate 3,071,975, forward strand.
GTAAGTTCCTGGTGTCATTCTTGACATATTAACTTCGTTAGCTGTAGCTTTTGCAGCTTGGTTAGCAACTATTTTACCATTCATGTCATATACTTTGATAGACTTAGCATTAGAAACGCTGTTTACTTTTAATACATCAACTACTGGGTTAGGATAGACTTGTACTTTAGCTTTGTTAATATCATTAACTGCCATTGTACCTACTGCTACTGTATAGTCTTCATATTCTCCAAAGATTACTTCTGGATCTTCGAATAAACAAGGGTTGTCTGTTGCAGTGTTATCACTACCAGCTGCAGTAACTACTAATCTCATTCTGTAATTACCAGCTACTGTGTTTGCTGGGATGGTTACTGTTCCAGATGTAGTAACTCCTGTTCCACCATCTCCAATTTCGCCTAGATATTCTGAGCTCTCGAATACGCCATTGTTGTTATAGTCAATCCATCCAGCTACTCTTTCGTACCAACCGTCGCCTACTGTTACAGAGATTGGGTAAGTTTGACCTGCAATAACTGAAGCAGGAGCCACAGAAGAAGAGTAATCAGAATATCCATTTGTTCCACAAGCTGAATCGTTGTTGATTCCAGCAAAAGTTACATTAGTAATTAAGTCTCCATCATTACATTCAAGACTAACTTCACAATAAGTTACAGGAGGTGTTGTTCCAGCAATTTTAAGCGTGTAGTCCTCTGCCTGACCAAAACTTGTTCCTGTTACACATGGGTCAACGTAAGGGTTAGCTCCGTAAGTTTTCTTAATTCTCAAACGGGTGTTACCTGTTACAGCGTCTGCTGGTACTGGGATGTCGATACTTACGCTTTTGCCGTCTGCACCTGTTGAGTTATCTAATACTCCTTGTACAACATACGTTTCTGTTGTTGGATCAAAAGTGTTGTCGTTATTCCAGTCAGCATAAACTACAAATCTTGCTTTATAATTCCCGTTGGTATTACCTTCAAGAGTCATTGTATAGGTTTCACCTTTTGTAACATTAGCAATTTTGTCTAAGAATGCTTCGTGTGCTGGTGATGTTGTCGCTGCAGGTGAAGAATTTGTAAGATCAGCAAAAGTTACTTTAGTGATTGGTTCAGAATAAGTAAATGCTAATGGACCGCAATAAGGTGCAACTGGACTTGGTGCAGTTGTTAACGAGTATGCAGGACAATCTGTTGCGCTGCCATCAGCATTGATGGCTACTACTTTCCAATAATATGTTGTGCTGAATTGCGTACCTGTGATGTTAACTGTAAGATTTGCTGTTGAGCCTAGTTTTGTCATTGTAGACTCTGTAGCTCCCCAATAGATATCATAAGATGTAGGTGTGCCTCCTGTTGTAGGAGCTGTCCAAGAAATAGGAGTTGTAGGAGCTGCTACACCAGTTGCACCATTAGCAGGTGTAACATTTGTAACGCAACCTGGAGGATTAGCATCAGCGGTTTTGAAACTGAATTCTGAACATCCTGTTGCAGAACCAATATTGTTTTTAGAAACGACTTTCCAATAATAAGTTGTTAAAGGCGCTAATGCTGATGTTGGAATGCTTGTTGATGTGACGTTTCCTAATAATGTTGTTGGGTTAGGGGTTGTACCGAAATAAACGTCATAGCTACTTGCTACACCACCCGTTGATGCTGCTGTCCATGATAATGTTGCAGGTGGGTTAACTGGTACAGCTTGGTTACCATTAGCTGGTGCTGTAAGCGTAGGGCAGTTTGGAGCTTCTGTTTGTGCCGCCATGCTAACTACTTTGAAATCATCTACAGCAAAACCAAATTGATCTTGAGATGTACATTGGATAGCAATGTGGATTGTTTGTCCAGCGTATTGACTAAGGTCGTAAGTGTATTGATGCCACTGAGAGTCGGAAGGCGAAGAAACTACGGCACCAAGTGCTGTAAAATCGGCTACTTGCGTCCCTGTTGTGGAAACATATACACGGAACTTTTCGTCACCATATTCGGAGTCACATGATTTTCCCCAGAAGCTAACTTCTGCACCAGATCCTGCTGGAATGGCTACTGAAGGCGAAATCATCCAGTCGTTATTCCATGGAGTAGCGGTTGCGGCAAAGCTTACCATCATTTTGTTCCCCGTTCTACCAGTCCAATCAGAGCTATCTGATGCTGTCATGGGAGGTGTTGTGGTGGTTGAGTTGAAAACCTGGAAAGATTTTGCCACTCCACTGTTTGCGAACTGAATTCCTGAGAAGCCATAAGTGGTTTTCCCATCAACGTCTCTTAAGGTCCAGTTGCCTACATTTGCAATTGCAAAATCCGTGTAATTTTCGAAGCTGTCTTCGAATAGCACCGTTTGGGCGGAAGTGGTGACTCCTAGTGCTACAAAACACGATAGTAAAACTTTTTTCATAATAATTTAATTTTTTTGGTTTTGTGATTTTCAAATATATTAAAAAAAAATTAAAATACAAATTGAGTCATAAAAAAATGAAAAAAATTAATGATTGTTTATTTTATCGGTCTTTTTTGTTATTTGTATGTAATTAAACACTGTATTTTATGATTAATGTTTATTTTTAATTAAATATGTTATTTTTATGGATTGTAATGTTTTATTAACTTGTATTTGGTTTTGATTGGTATTTGTTTTTGAAAGTCTTAATTTAAAATTTTCTTAAACTACCAATATTAATGCAGCTTTTAATAAATTGATTATGTCTGATGTCTTATACATCGGTTGATAACGTCATCGTTTTTAAAATTTAGATTTTTATTTTTTGTATTAGCAAATAGCCACAAGGACTTTCTTACATAGGTATTAAGAAAGAGTTTTATTAAACGGTATCGATATTTATGTAATATCTAAGTCTTACTAGTTTTGGCTTTTTGTACGTAGATCCTTTAAGAAACTAATTTTTAGTTCTTCATACAACGAATGACGACTTACCAAAATAGAAGCGATTGATGACATCATGCCAGCTAACATGAGATAAAATATTAAAGAATGTCGGTCTGTCATTTCCAGAACAATAATGGCCGCTGTAAACGGAGCGCGTGTAATACCTGTTAAAAAAGCAACCATTCCTGCAAGGATTACCACATTGGTTTCGTGTGGGCTAAGATGGATAATTCCAGAAATTACGGATCCTAAGCTGGCTCCAGCAGATAGTGCAGGAGCGAATATCCCGCCTGCGCCACCAGAAGTAAAGGCTAAAGCGGGGCCAATCATTCTGAGAAAAGGAACGTACCAATCTTCATGTTTGTTATGGGTGAAAAGTACGCGTTCCATAATTTCTTTTCCCGAACCTAAAACTTCCCGATTTATAAAATAAGCGATACAAGCAATAATTAATGCTGTAACAACAAGAAAAATAATATTAGATCTGTCGGTTTTTAATCGTTTTTTCCAAGTATTTATTTTAAGCATGATGACCGAAAGTTGACTTGCAAATATTCCTGATATACAAGCAACTAAAATAACGGGGAATATAACGCTTAACGAAATGTCGTTTGTTTTTGGATAGCCTAAATAAAGATAAGACCCCGCCAAGGTCTGCGCAGTAAGTCCAGCGATAATAACAGCGGTAAACAAAGCGGTTTTGAAATAATTAATGTGGGTTTTGGTGAGTTCTTCAACTGCGAAAACAATGCCCCCTAAAGGCGTGTTGAAGGCAGCGGCTAGACCTGCGGCGGCGCCCGTCATAATCATATTTTTTTTGGAGATTTTAGGATACCATGCGGGTAGGTATTCATTGACTTTTCTGAAAATGGAACCCGCGATTTGGATTGTAGGACCTTCGCGGCCGATAGCGCCACCACCGATAACCAATACCACCGAAGAAATAATTTTTAAGATTAAAATTTTAATACTTAAAAGGTGTTTTATTTTGTTGTGCTCTTTGGGATTTGCCATTTCGATAGCTGCCATAACTTGCGGAATTCCAGAGCCTTTGGAGTAAGGCGCAAATTCTTTAACCAACCACCAAGATAATACAAATCCAACAGGTGCTAAGATGAAAATCATCCAGTCATTCCAGTTGACTATGTAGGTCATGAGCTCTTCTCCCCAAGAGAAAATTTTGGCATACATCACCGCAAAAAAACCTGTAATCACAGAGCCTATCCAAAAAGGAATAGCTTGTAGAAGATTGTATTTTAGCTGCTCATTTCGGATGTTGTCGAAAGAGCGTTTTAATACAAGTCGTATGCGGTTGAAGATTTTTTTCATATCTAAAATCTTAGCAAAGCAGGTTCGTGAACGCGAAAGATTTTTGCACCTTTTTGATAAAGCTTTTGATGAAGTTCCGCCATTTCGTTATTCACTTCCAAAGGTGTTTTTCCTAAAGGTTTGTAGATGAAAGATTTTCTTGAAATCCCAATCAAAATAGGATAATCGCCAAAACCAATATATTCCAACTCATCAATAATCTGCAATTGATTTTCTTGTGTTTTTGAAAATCCAAAACCAGGATCCAGAATAATATCTTTAATTCCGAGATTTTTTAATTCTGAAATTTTAGAAAAGAAAAAACGATTTAATTCTAAAATAATATCATCATAATGTGGTTTTTCGTGCATCTTTTCATAACTTGAGTTAATGTGCATGAGGATGTAGGGTAATTCAGTTTTTGCAACCTGAGTTAACATATTGTCATCAAACTGTCCCGCCGAAATATCATTGACGATGTCGATGCCTTCATTGTAGCCATATTCGATAACTTTTCCGTAGAATGTGTCTAACGAAATCAGGATGTCAGGAAATTCTTTTTTAATACTCGAAATTATATTTCCCAAACGTTTGATTTCTTCCTCGGCTGTAAGAAATGTAGAATTAGGTCGCGTAGATTGTGCGCCAATATCAATAATTTCTGCGCCGTCTTTTATAAGCTGTTCGGCGTGTTGTAAAGCGAGATTGTCGTTATTAAATTTTCCACCGTCCGAAAAAGAATCTGGCGTCAAATTAAGAATACCCATAATTTTGGGCTTGGTCAAATCAACAAGACGACCATTGCAATTGATACTGAATGTTTTAGGTTGAGGGAAGGTAGGTGCTGAAAACTTCATGTCACAAATTTATAAAACGAGTTTTGTAATGCCAACCAATTCGTGAACTTCCTTTTAAAATTAAGGATAATTGTCATCTTTAGCGATTGACGAAAATTTGTATCTTTGGAAAATAACTCAATTTTATGGCAAATACATCGATGCAGTTTGAGGAAGTTATCAAAAACTGCCGAGATCTTTTTGAAAAAAAACTTACAGATTACGGATCGGCTTGGCGCGTTTTGAGACCAAGTTCTATCACGGATCAAATCTTTATAAAAGTTAATCGTATTCGGACTTTACAGATGACAGATGTTAAAATGGTTGACGAGGACGAAAAAGATGAGTTGGTTGCCATTGTTAATTATTCCATAATTGCATTGATACAATTGGAGAAAGGTTTTTCTGATGAGTTAAATGCTAATCCTATCGAGATTATGGAACTTTACGATAAATATGCGAATGAAGCTAAAGAACTTATGGAACGCAAAAATCACGATTATGGTGAAGCCTGGCGCGACATGAGAATCAGCTCTATCACCGATTTAATTTATCAAAAAGTATTAAGAACAAAACAAATAGAAGATAATCAAGGAAAAACGTTGGTGTCAGAAGGTTTGGATGCTAATTATTTTGATATGCTAAATTATGCCGTTTTCTGTTTGATAAAATATTCATCTTAAAAAAAACTAAACTATGTTGAAAAGACTATTACGCTACATAATTGCGCTTATTTTTATTGCATCAGGTTTTGTAAAAGCCGTGGATCTTAAAGGCTTTTCCTTTAAGTTGGAAGAATATTTTTCACCTTCGGTTTTCAACTTAGCTTTTTTTGAGCAATACGCTTTGCATTTGGCAACTTTGGTTGTCGTTTTAGAATTGGCATTAGGATTTATGCTACTTATGAAAATCCGCTTGAAAGCCACACTTTATGCCTTGATTGCCCTGTGTGTTTTCTTTGGTTTTTTAACTTTTTATTCAGCTTATTATAATGTCGTTACCGATTGTGGATGTTTTGGCGATGCGATGAAAATGACGCCTTGGCAGTCCTTTTGGAAAGATATTGCGCTGCTTGTTGGCTTAATTATTTTAGTTTTTTTATATAAAAATTATCAAGAAAAAAATGATATTGGTTGTGTAAAAATGCCAATTTTAGGAATTTTTATTTTAATAATGATTTATGTGATGTATCGCGGCATTGCGCATGAACCATTAATTGATTTTCGAGCTTACAAAATTGGTACGGATCTCAATGCAGAACGTCAAAAGATAGACAGCGATCCATCGATTTATAAAACCTTTTATTCAATTAAAAACTCTAAAACAGGAGAAGTTAAAAAAGTAGATCAAGACGAATATATCAACAAAAAATATTGGCAAGATACAAGCTGGCAAATCGAAGAAGGAAAAACAACCTCCGAAATTGTTAAGCAAGGTTATGATTCTGAAATTAAAAAATTAAGACTCGAAACCCCAAATGGCGAAGACATCACAGCGCAAATTTTGGCTGAGCCAAAAGCGATTTTGGTATTTGTTTACAAACCAAAAGAAGCATCGACGCAGTTGGTAGCGGAAGTGCAAAATCTTGTCATGCACGATCGCTTTGCAAAAGTATATGGCGTATCCACGCAACAAGATTTCTTTAATAAAATCCCAAATCTTATGATGGATGAGGTGGCTATAAAAACCATTGCCAGAAGCAATCCTTTTGTTTTAGTTTTAAAAAAAGGAAAAATCGTTGAAAAGCTTGGCGCCAAAGATTATCTAGAAGAATATCAAAAATAAAATATGCATAAATCAAATAAATCCATAGCGGGTTATCACATGCTGATGTTATTATCGGCGGTAGATTATAAATTCAGTCCCGAAGAAGAGAAAGTCATTTTAGAATATTTGTCAGAAGAGTTTCCGTTCCGTTTAAATTTGGATAACGAGTTAGACGTTATTGCAAGCTTGCAACCGAGTGATTGGAAAGATCATTTCGAGTTTCACGCAAGATGTTTTTACGATGACTCTACACCTGCAGAACGTGAGGAATTCCGTGCTTTTGCTAAGAAATTAATCAAAGCCGATCAAGACGTTTCTAGAGTAGAACATCAATATTATACCATGATGAAAACCATCTGGAAAATGGATCAATAATAAATTTAATTAAAAGATAAAATGAGAAAAAACATTGTTGCAGGTAACTGGAAAATGAACAAAAATTTTGCAGATGCAGAAGCTTTAATGCTTCAACTTTTAGAATACAAAAAAAGCAATTCGACTAACTGTGACGTGTACATCGCACCGCCTGCTTTGTATTTGACTACCGCGAAACAAGTTTTCAAAAATGCTGAAATTGGTGTCTTTGCACAAGATGTGTCAGAATACCAAAGTGGCGCTTATACAGGAGAAATTTCTGTAGATATGATTGATTCTATCGGTATCGATGGTAGTTTGGTGTCACACTCGGAGCGTCGCCAATACCATGGCGAAACAGACAGCCACGCTAACAGAAAAGTAAAAGCGCTTTTGGATGCGGGTTTAACACCGATTTATTGCAATGGTGAAACGCTAGAACAACGCAAAGCAGGACAACATTTCGAAGTGGTGAAAAATCAAATCGAAGTCGCACTTTTCACCTTGTCAGCTGACGAAATCAAAAAAGTGGTTATCGCTTACGAGCCTGTTTGGGCGATTGGGACTGGTGAAACCGCAACACCAGAACAAGCGCAGGAAATCCACGCACACATCAGAAGCCTTATCGCTTCCAAATATGGACAAGACGTCGCGGACGAAATTTCAATTTTATATGGCGGGTCGGTTAAGCCAGATAACGCGAAAGAAATTTTCTCGCAGCCAGATATCGACGGCGGACTTATCGGCGGAGCAGCGCTTAAAATAGAAGATTTTTCAAAAATTATCGAAGGTTTTAATCCTTAAAATAAATAAACTTTGGGCGTGTCCCTTTGTTTTTCCAAGCTTAGCCTTCTCAGTTTTGAAAAAACTGAGAAGGCTTTTTCCATTTCAAAACAAGCGGGTCGGTCTTCGCGCAGTCGCTGTTTTTTTTGTTCGGGGCTTCGGCTCCGCTCAGCCACCTCCACAAAAAAAAACGAGCTCCGACAATGCGCTTCGCCCTCACGCAAGATTTGTCTTCTACTTACAAATTAGAAGCTAAAATTAGCAATTAAATTTTTTTTATTCTTTTATGAATTTTTGTTTGTATATATTTTTATTAGTATTTAATATGATATTATAAACGCCTTTGGTAAGTTGGGATACATTGAATTTGCTAGCTTCGGGATTTTTATAAGAAAGTAGCAATTTGCCTGATATATCATAGATACTTAGATTTTCAATCTTTTCGTTCGATAAATTGTTAATGTTTATTTCTGATTTTACAGGATTCGGATATATTGAAATTGTTTTTGATTGATTGTTTTCTACAGATAATTTTTCACCATAATTAAATTTATGTACAACGGTTTTACCTTGATAAGTTACTTCTAACTTCCATTCGCCGTTCGTATTAAACAAATTTGAAGGAAATGACCACCAGAAGTAAGACGCGGTATAGAAGATGTTGATATTCCCGAGTCTATTAGCTGCGATTGAGTTGTCTGGGCGTATAAGATTTAATGTGAAATTGGTGCCAGGTAACTGATCAGCAAGATAAACTATTCCATAAACCATTTCACCATTTCCAAAATTATTCTTAATAAAAGGTTCTTCAATATCAGGACATGCTGTGTTGAAGTTTGGAATATTACTATGTGTTAATACGGCATTAATTTTAGGGTCTTGATAGGGTTTTTGATTTTCCCACCAAGAATTGTTTCCGGAAGCAAAATTATTGCAACTGCCTTGGTAAGTTTCTATTAGTTGATTGTTCACATTGTAAACTTCAAAATGTAAATGTGGTCCCGTGGAGTTACCAGAGCTACCAACAATACCAAGATACTCTCCTGCAGTAACAGTGGATCCTATAGGTTTGTTAGTAAGCGAATTTTTTTTCATATGTCCATACCAAGCAACACTTCCGTCAGAATGTTGAATATAGACAGCATTCCAGTCGCCACCAGAAAGACTACAATTACGATCATAATTGCCATCGCTTTTATAAATAATCGTGCCTTCAGCTGCTGCAACTATTTCAGCTTGATTATGTTCTTGTTGGTATTGTGGAAATGGCCATAAAAAAATATCAATCCCTTGGTGATTATAGCCATCCGCAGTGTCATAAGTTCTGCTACCACAATTCCAGTCTAAAAGCTGGTTTGGATATAATGGATTATGATCGACATGCGCACTAATGCTCCATGCATTTTCGTATGGCGCACTTGAAGATTTTTGAACAGGCCAAATAAATTTTGGAGGTAATTTTGAAAGTGGTAGTAGATTTAATTTCCCTTCAGCTTTCAGCTTTTTTTGACTGGTCTTGATGTCTCCCCAAATTTGACTATACTGGTTTTCAGTTAAACAAGCTTTTTTTTCTGAATTGAAAATATATTCGCCATGACCGCTTTTAATGGTTTGGGCATGGGAGTAGATTAGTTGAAAAGTAATGAAGCTAATCATTAATTGTTTTTTCATGGATGTTTTTTTGTTTAAAAGTTTTAAAATATATTTATAATAGCTGTTATAGATTGTAAATATGTGATTTTTATTGCTGACATGTTTATCCTACTTAGAAACCAATTGATTTAATTGAAAAGCCAGTTCTTTCGTTAAATTTTTTCGGGAGAACTTTTCTATATTCGATTGGCTTTCGTTAGTTTGACTAGACTGCCATTGCGCGTATCGGTTGAGAACAAAATCTTTTATTTCTTCAACACTTTGATAATCGAAATGTTGCCCAGATTGTGTTTCATTAAGTATGTGTTCTACATCGGCAGCTTTAGGCCCAATCGATAAAATAGAATTTCCTGTGGCCAGATATTCGAACAATTTTCCAGGAATTATACCGCGTGATTTTTCATCCGGGAAATTGGTGATTAGCAGAAGATCAGAATTTTGCATTTCCTCAAATGACTTTTGATGAGGCAAATAACCCAAATTCTGAATATTCTTATTTAATTTGCTTTTTTCAAAATCAACAGCGATTTTATCGTCTAATCGGCCAACGAATTTTAATTCAAAATCATTTTTAAAATCAGGATTTGTTGCGACCAAATTTTCTAAAGCTTTCCATACATTTTCGGGGTTTCGAAGCTGTTCCAAAACGCCAATATAACTTAGCGTGAATTTTTTAGTTTTCGATTTCAAATCATTGCTCAACATATTATCAAAACCATTGGTAATACAAACCGCGTTGGCTCCTGATTTTTTAAAATTTTCGGCATCGGTATAGCTTGTCGCAAGCGTCAAATCTGCCGTTTGGAAAACCGATTGTTCTAATTTCCGATGTTTTTCATCCGAAGATTTTGTAAGCTTCAGATGTTTATAATAGGAAATTTCCGTCCAAGGATCACGGAAATCTGCAATCCATTTGAGCTTTGGGATTTCTTTTTTCAGACCAAGTCCAATAAGGTGCAACGAGTGGGGTGGACCAGTTGTTACAATACAGTCAATATGATGTTCTTCAAGGTATTTTTTCAAAAACGAAATGGAAGGTTTTACCCAAAATTTTCTCGCATCTGGAATGAAAAAATTTCCTCGTACAAAAATCGAAAGTTTCGACATCAAAGATTGATTTTTGCCCACATCGAACTGCCCAGCTTTAAATTTTTTATTGCCTTTGCTGAATTTTTCTGCCAATTGGTAAGGCTCCCAAATTTTGGTTCGTACAATTTCTATATTCTCAGGAATGTCTTTTAATAAAGTTTCGTCAACAATCGGGTAACTAGGGTTTTCCGGCGTGTAGATAATGGGTTGCCATCCAAAGTGAGGAAGGTATTTCGAGAATTTTAGCCAACGCTGTACGCCTGGGCCGCCCGCAGGAGGCCAATAATAAGTGATAATTAATACTTTTTTTGAGATTTTCATTCCAAGATTGAGGCTTCGTAATATCAATTTGGTAAATTTACCTGTTTTTTGATATTGTCCCTAATTTAAACTTAAATATTAAAAATTTTTGGACTTTAAAATTATAAATAAGTTATTAAATGCAGATGAATTATTTTTCCGATGAAAATTTTACAAAAAATAATTTTTTAGAAATTGTAAAAGCCGATTATGAGCAATGTGACTTCGTGGGTTGCGATTTTTCAGATTTTAATTTTTCGGGCTTCAAATTTTCACAATGTCGTTTTGTCGATTGTAATTTGAGTCTTGCTAAATTGGGTGATACGGCTTTGCGCGAGGTTGAATTTCAGAATTGTAAAATGTTGGGTTTGCGATTTGAAGATTGCAATCAGTTTGGGTTTTCCATTGATGTGAAAATGTCACTGTTGACACATGCTTCTTTTTACCAAATGGATTTGAGAAAATGCCGTTTTGAGGAAACTGATTTTGAAGGCGTCGATTTTACGGAAGCTAATTTGGTTAAATTAAAATTTAATGACTGTAATTTCAAGGCTGCTATTTTTTTAAATTCAAATTTAGAGTCTGTAGATTTTGGGGAAGCCTTTAATTTTGTAATTAATCCAGAAGAAAATAATGTTAAAAAAGCGAAGTTTTCGCGAGAGAATGTTTTGGGATTATTGCAACATTTGGATATTGTAATAAAATAAAAGCCGACAGACTTGCCGGCTCTTTTTAATATTAATGTTTAATTTTTGATGAGTTTGGTTACTTTAATGTTTTTACCGTCGTTTATTTTTATCATATAAATACCATTTTTTAGATCGGATATTTTATATTCTTTTTCTAGTCCAAAAGATTTTACTAATCTTCCAGCTGTGTCATATAATTCTACTTTTGTATTTTTTGTTAAAGATTCCTCTGGCAGATTAAGTTTGAAATACTCTGTCGAAGGATTTGGATATATGCTGATGCGGCTGTCATACTGACGGATTTCTGAAGTACCTAGATCTGTTACAGTATAAGTGATAACAAATGGGAAATCTATATTTGCTCCGCTACCTCCATCAGCTAATTGTGCCCAAGATCCAGCATTACTTTGCATCGCATTCCAAGACGATTGGTCCAATACACCAGGAATTGTCACGGCTGGGAAAAATATACTGCCATCATTAGTTGCGTGTACTTGGTATTCTAGCCAATATGTGCCTGGTTGCAGCTCTCCAGAAAGATTAGCTCGTGTTTTCCAGATTTTCCGTGTAGTGCCAGAATTGTTATTGCCTATTCTGTACATTTTTGCGTCTTGGCTTGCAGAGGCGTTATATACATTAGTTGTCATATTGCCTATAACCACTGTTCCAGTATCTGGAGCATTGTTTAAAATTTGCATTCTCATATTATCAATAGGAGGCGTGCTAGCATTATAACCAGTTTGATAAAGAAAAACGTCAACAGAACTTATGGTCCATTTTTCTCCTGCTGGAACTGTGAAATCGTCTGCAAGTTTAAAATCGGCACCTGTGCTGCTGTAAATTCCACCAGTTCCTAGTGTGGTGTTTGTAAGACCACCAACACTTTGTAGCTCGCTCCATGTGTAACCTGTTGGCGCAGTCGAGCCACCGTTAGATGTAGTGTTTCCTGTGCTAATGTCTCCATTAGAGAAGCTTTGTGCGCCCAATGATAAGCTTAATAAAGCAATTGTAGAGAGTAAAGTTTTTTTCATGTGATTTTGATTTTAGAATTGTATATCAAATGTAAATATTTGTTACATATGTTGTATTTATTATTTAAAATAATTATTAAATGCGTTATTGTTATAGATAATTATTATAATATTGTTATTTTTAAATTTGTTTTAAATAATGAATAAAATGAAATTTAAATTAATTATAGCAGTTACACTTCTTTGTTTTGAAGGAGCTTCTGGACAGTTTACCGATATTAACATTATAAAAGAAGTTAAAGTCAAACAGAAAGGTGTTGTTGTTTCGGCGCATCCTTTGGCAAGCGAAATGGGCGCCAAAATTCTGAAGCAAGGCGGTAATGCTTTTGATGCGGTTATTGCAACCCAATTGGCTTTGGCTGTGGTTTATCCTCAAGCTGGAAATATTGGCGGTGGTGGTTTTTTGGTGGCAACAACCAAAGATGGAAAAAAAATCGCCCTAGACTTTCGGGAAACCGCGCCTGCAAAAGCATCTTTCGATATGTATTGGGACAAAAATGGAAATGCTGATACAGATCTTTCTCAAAATGGGAGATTAGCGGTTGGGGTGCCAGGAAGTATCTCCGGAATGTTTGCAAGCATGCCTTATGCCAAATTGAGTTTTGATAAATTAATTCAACCAGCTATTGATTTGGCTGAGCAGGGTTTTGCAATTACAGAGCAAGAAGCCGACTTGCTTAATATGTATAAAGAAGAGTTTTTAAAACATAATAAAAATCAAACCGTTTTTGTTAAAAATGAATCTTGGAAAGCTGGCGATATTCTTATTCAAAAAGAATTAGCTGAAACGTTGAAACGTATTCAGAACAATGGTGAGAAGGAGTTTTATGAAGGCCAAACAGCCCAAATGATTGTTAACGAAATGAAACTGGGAAACGGAATTGTTTCTTTGACTGATCTTAAAAATTATAAAACCAAAGAACGAAAACCTCTTGTTTTTGATTATAAAGGTCACAAGGTTGTCGCCATGCCTTTGCCTTCCAGTGGCGGAATTTTACTAGCGCAAATGCTGAAAATGTACAGCTATGCCAATATCAAAAATCCACAGCAAAACGCCATAGAAGCAGTGCAGCCTATGATAGAAGCAGAGCGTCGCGCTTATGCCGACCGCGCAGAATACATGGGCGATCCAGATTTTATTAATGACCAAACGGCCATGCTAATTAGTGATGCTTATCTCAAAAATCGTTGGAAATCCTATCATCCTAATAAAGCGACGCCAAGCAAAAATGTTGGCGAAATTATGGAACAACAACAAGAAAGTACCGAGACAACACATATCTCTATTTTGGATAAAGAAGGCAATGCTGTTTCGGTAACGACAACGCTAAATGGACTTTATGGAAGTAGAACTGTTGTTTCTGGAGCTGGTTTTTTCTTGAATAACGAAATGGATGATTTTTCTATAAAACCGGGCGTTCCCAATATGTATGGCGCAGTAGGAGGAGAAGCTAATGCTATTAAAGCAGGTAAAAGAATGTTGTCATCTATGGCGCCAACTATTTTGCTTAAAAATAATAAAGTCAAAATGGTGGTAGGTACACCCGGTGGAACGACTATTCCGACTTCTGTATTCCAGGCGATTGTTGCAGTTGTGGATTTTGGACTAAATGCCAACTTTGCAGTCAATGCTCCAAAACTCCATCACCAATGGTTGCCAGAGACGGTTGCTGTTGAAAAGAATTTTCCTGAAACCACTGTGAAATCTCTTGAGAAAATGGGTTACAAAATAGAACGTCGCAGCCAGATTGGTAGAACAGAGATGATTTTGGTAGATGATAATAATAACATCCACGCTGTTGCAGATGGTCGTGGCGACGATTCTGTCGGGCTAGAATAATTTTTTTAAAGTTTTAAAAAATTGGTTCGTAGGAAAATTCGGGTTGTTTTTTATTAAGCATAAATTTATTTTCAAAGCATTATCCGTATTTTTGTATTTTAAAATCAAAATATGACATCGTACTTAGAATTTACTTTCAAAATAAAACCTGCTCAACCTTGGAGTGAGATATTAATGGCAGAACTTATCGGCATTGGCTTCGATAGTTTTACGGAAGAGCACGACGGGATTTTGGCTTATATCCAAGAAGATTTATATAACGAAGAAGAATTAAAAACTTTAAACCTTCTTAATTCTCCTGACGTTGAAATTTCTTATGAATATAAGACAATGCCAAATATCAACTGGAACGAAGAGTGGGAAAAGAATTTTACGCCCATCAATATTGATGATAAAGTTTTGATTCGCGCGGAGTTTCATGAAAGTCAAAATTTGCCTTACGAAATTATCATTCAGCCCAAAATGTCTTTTGGTACGGGACATCATGCGACAACGCATTTGATGATTCAGCAGATGTATGATATGGACTTCGAGGATAAAAAAGTGCTTGATATGGGTTGCGGAACATCGGTATTAGCGATTTTTGCAAAACAAAGAGGCGCTGGCGATACTTTGGCTATCGATATTGATGAATGGTCGGTAGAAAATTCACACGAAAATGCAGAGCGCAATAATGTTGAGCTAAGAATAGAGTTGGGGACAGCTGATAATCTTGGAAAAGAGAAATTCGATATTATTTTAGCGAATATCAACCGTAATATTTTGATTTCGGATATTCCAACTTATGTAGCAGATCTTAACGAGGGTGGCGAATTGTTGTTATCAGGGCTTTGTTTCTTTGATGTTGACGATATTTTGGAGGTTTGTAAAGAGCAAAATTTAACTTTGGAAAAACAAATACAACGAGAAGAATGGGTAAGTCTTCTTTTGAAAAAATAAAATAGCAACTTTCCCAAATTTGCGTGAGGGCGAAGCGCATTGTTGGAGCTCGTCTATAAGGCACGGCGGCGAGCGAAGCCGATGCCGTGCCTTATTGACAGCGACTGCGCGTAGACCGACCTCTAAAATCCAAAAATCGCGGACGACTTTGTCGTCCGCGATTTTTGGATTTTAGAGGGCACGCCCCAATTTATTTCGTTCTAATCCATTTCCAAAGTTCCTTTGCGGTGGCTTTGTTTCCGTACATTAAGATTCCGATTCTATAGATTTTGGCAGCTACAAAAACCATGAAAAGTGTTGAAGCAATTAGTAATGAAATTGATAAAACAATCTGCCAAACAGGAACACCAAAAGGAATTCTTGCTACCATGGCGACCGGTGAAGTGAAGGGAATAATCGATAGCCAAAATCCAAGTGGGCCATCTGGATTATTGAAAATCGTGAAACTTCCGTACATGCCTAACATGAGTGGCATAATGGCAAATAGCGTGAATTGTTGTGTTTCGGTTTCGTTGTCAACAGCTGAGCCAATTGCCGCGTACATGGAACTGTAAAAGATATATCCAAATAAGAAAAACAATATAAATACGACGATGATAAGCCCAAAATTCATATCCAGCAAGGTGTGTGAAACTTGCGCGATAATCTGCTGAACATCCATGTTGTTCATCGTGTCTTCGGCTTGAGCTGGTAAATTGCCTTGCATTGCCGAAAATCCTGTGTTAAGGAACAATGCTGAGGTTACGAACATTGCAATCCAAATGATAAACTGCGTTAAAGCAACCAATGTAACGCCAATGATTTTTCCCATCATCAATTCAAAAGGTTTTACCGATGAGATGATAATCTCGACAACGCGGTTGTTTTTTTCTTCCAAAACACTGCGCATCACCCGAACGCCATAAATAATAATGAACATAAATGTTGCATAGACCAAAACCATGCTTAGCCCTGTTTTGATGCCGAAAGCTAAGTCGTTGTCGGGTTTGTTATTTTCGGCGATGTTTTGCGTGGTAATTTTGAAACCAGCGTTGAGGTTTACGATTTGATTTTCTGAAAGGCCCAGTTGTTTAATTTTTTCTTTTTTCAGAATATCACTTAGATCATTGTTAATGGCGTTTTTGGCGTCCATTCCGATTTTTTTGTTGGTTAACAATTTAGTGGTACTTTCCAGCGAATTGTAATTGTTGTCTTTAACTTCTGGGATGATTAAAAGACCGTCGATGCCTTCCATCTCTTTCAAAGCGTTTGTTAAAGCTGTTTCCGTGGAAGTCGGAACAAAGGTATAGGTGATGTCTTTAGAAGATTTTAGTTGTTTGTTAAAAATGCCACTTTTGTCAATAACGTTGAAGTGGTATTCGGATTCGTTGGCTTTAAACATAAAAGCAATCAAAGCACCAAATCCAATCATTAAAAGTGGTGCTAAAATTGTTAAAATAATAAAAGATTTTTTCTTAACCTGCGTAAGAAATTCTCTTTTGGTGATGAGTATAATGTTTTTCATTGTATCAGATTTGATGAGGGAATTAGTTGGACTTCACGGCATTGATAAAGACTTCGTTCATGCTTGGGATTTTTTCATTAAAACTGCGAATGTTCCCAATGCTCATCAATTCTTGAAGCAGATTATTTCTATTGTCCAATTGTTTTAAATCAAAAGATAACAACGAATTTTCTTCTTTAAAATTTTCTAAATTATGCTGAATGCGGAAGTTTTCAAATTGTTCGCTGTTAACATCAGAAAGTGTCACAGCGAAAATGTTTTCTTTAAACTGCTCGCGCACATCAAAGACTTTCCCGTCCAATACTTTTTTAGAATTGTTGATTAATGCAACATAGTCGCACATTTCTTCCACACTTTCCATACGGTGCGTTGATAGGATTATGGTGGTGCCGTTTTCTTTAAGTTTCAGGATTTGGTCTTTTATCAAATTGGCATTTACGGGATCAAAACCAGAAAAAGGCTCATCCAGAATTAACAATTTGGGACGGTGCAAAACCGTTACTACAAACTGTATTTTTTGCGCCATACCTTTCGATAATTCGCTTAATTTCTTTTTCCACCATTGGTCGATTTCTAATTGTTGAAACCAATATTTCGCTTGCTCCAATGCATCTTGGCGCGACATGCCTTTTAGTTCTCCAAAATACAAAAGTTGATCACCAACCGTCATATTTTTATAAAGCCCGCGCTCTTCTGGCATGTAGCCAATCGCTTTAATATGTTCGGGGTTTAACAATTGATCGTTGATCCAGACCTGGCCTTCGTCGGGCTGTGTGATCTGATTGATGATACGGATAAAAGAAGTTTTTCCTGCACCATTGGGACCCAGAAGTCCGTAGATACTCGCAGTTGGCACGTTGATGCTGAAATCTTGAAGTGCGATTTTTTTTCCTGCGTTGTAAGTTTTTCGGATATGTTCTGCTTTTAGCATATTTATTTTTTTTAGGAGCTTTATCACGCTGTCCGCTCTATCTTTGGTTTGTCGCTCGGACGACTCCGCTACGCTCCGTCGCCTCACTCCAATCCCAAAGGATGCCGCTTCCATCGTGGCTAGAGATTGTTTATAACTAGAAATTTTCCTTTTTTTTTGATTGAAAAATTTCCAAGTTTATAGTATTAGTATAAAACTTTGTGAATTGTTACAGCTTGTGACGAATTAATTGAAACTCACATTTGAAAAATAACACTTTCCCCAATTAACAATTAACGACTTTTACAATTAACCTAGCGTACAGTGCTTAAAAAACTTTAGTCTCGTAAAAAGCTTTCGTTTCCTCGATTAATACTTCCACTTCTTGTAAAGTAACTGCTTGTAAAAACTGGGTTTTAAACTCTTTAAAATGTGGAATACCACGGAAATAATTGCTATAATGTTGACGCATTTCCATAAGGCCAGGACGTTCACCCTTCCATTCTACAGACCATTCGGCATGGTTTTTAACGGCTTCCAGACGTTGTGTAATTGTCGGCTCAGGCAATATTTCTCCCGTTTCGAAATAATGTTTTATTTCATTGAAAATCCAAGGATAACCAATCGCGCCACGACCTATCATAATGCCATCACAATCGAATTTGTTTCGGTATTCTAAGGCTTTTTTTGGAGAGTCAATATCACCGTTTCCAAAGATAGGAATTTCGATATTGGGATTGTTTTTGATTCTAGAAATGTGATGCCAATCCGCTTCGCCTTTGTACATCTGCGCGCGTGTTCTAGCATGGATGGTCAAGGCTTTTATACCTGTTTCTTGTAATCGTTCTGCAACCTCGTCGATGTTAATACTTTCTGTATCCCAACCCAATCTCGTCTTTACAGTCACTGGAAGATGCGTGGAGTTTACAACCGCTTTCGTCAGCCGAACCATCAGACCGATGTCTTTAAGGACGCCAGCGCCAGCGCCTTTACAAACAACTTTCTTCACAGGACAGCCAAAATTGATGTCTACCAAATCCGGTTCTACGGTTTCCACAATTCGCGCTGACATTGCCATAGCTTCTCCGTCGCCCCCAAAAATTTGGATACCAACAGGTCTTTCGTAATCGAAAATGTCTAGTTTTTTTCGGCTTTTTATAGCATCTCGAATGAGACCTTCTGAAGAAATAAATTCAGAATACATAAGATCTGCACCATGCATTTTGCATAATCTTCTGAAAGGAGGGTCCGAAACATCTTCCATTGGCGCTAGTAAAAGCGGAAAATCAGGAAGTTCTATATTGCCAATTTTTACCATGTTGCAAAAATACGCATTTTTAGAATTTGTTGTAAATGACTTTAGACTATAGTTATTGACGCTTTTACAAAATTTGAGAACATTCCAATATACCCCAAAATGGGTATATGATTTAACAAATACTTTTAAGACTTTTGCATCTCTAAAAACATAAATCCAAATATCATTTATTAACTTAAAGTTGGAATAAAAACTAATAACCTAATTTTATCTACAGTTAATCGAATGTCCAGAGGCTGCCTTACGCAGTCTCTTTTTTATATTGATTAATTCAGACTTTAAGGGTTTTTTGTTTGGTTTAGTTTTTCTAAATTTGTTAAAAAGTATTCTATGAAAGTATTACCATCAAATTTCCAAAAAGTCGTGCTGATTTCTTTAAGCATATTCGCTATTTCTTGCGGCAAAAAAGAAGAAAAAGCAGAAACCACAACTTTGATTGAAGAACCACAGGCACCAGTTGAAAAATTAACACCTTTAGAAGAAGGAAAATCTTTGGTGGAAGGTGCGGATTGTCTTGCTTGCCACAAAATCAATGAAAAATTAATTGGGCCTTCTTATGAAGAA
This sequence comes from Chryseobacterium sp. POL2, assembly GCF_011058315.1. NCBI lineage: Bacteria > Pseudomonadati > Bacteroidota > Flavobacteriia > Flavobacteriales > Weeksellaceae > Chryseobacterium > Chryseobacterium sp. POL2. Next base: position 3,091,719 of record NZ_CP049298.1, read on the forward strand.
GTCGCGGCAAAGTATGAAAATACACCAGAAAATATTGAATTGTTGGCTGATAGAATTATTAAAGGAAGTTCAGGCGTTTGGGGAAATATTCCAATGGCAGCGCACAGTGGACTGAGTCAAGAAAATGCAAAATTGATGGCAGCTTATGTTCTTAGTTTAAAGAAATAAGCATCAATGTCCGAAGAAAAATCCAGTCTACATCCTCGTAATCTACATCGTAATTCTTATGATTTCGATGTCTTAATTCGTGAAATTCCAGAACTGAAACACTTTGTTTTTAGAAATAAATATGACAACCTAAGTATTAATTTTAGTTTACCCAAAGCGGTTAAATTGCTTAATAAAGCGTTGTTGAAACATTATTACAGGATAGAAAATTGGAATATTCCAGAGGCTAATCTTTGTCCTCCAATTCCTGGGCGTGCCGACTATGTCCATTATATTGCCGATCTTTTAGCTGAAAGTTTTGGTGACATTCCCAAAGGAAATTCGGTTGTAGGATTAGACATTGGTGTAGGTGCTAATCTTGTCTATCCTTTGCTCGCAAATCGCTCTTATGGATGGCAGATGTTGGGTTCGGATATTAGTGAAAAATCTTTGAAAAATGCTGAACAGATTTTAGAGTTTAATCCAGATTTAAAAAATTTTATTAAACTAAAACATCAACCCAATTCAGATTTTATTTTTAAAAATATTATTGAACCCAATGACAAAATTGTCTTTACGATGTGCAATCCACCTTTCCACGATTCGCAGGAAGCGGCTGTAAAAGGCAATATCAGAAAAAATAAAAATCTCCGACATGCCAAAATTAAAACTGCTCACTTTAACTTTGGAGGACAAGATTCCGAGCTTTGGTGCGAAGGTGGCGAAATCGAATTTGTTTCAAAAATGATTCATGAAAGTCAAGAATTTTCGAAGCAAGTGTTGTGGTTTACATGTTTGGTTTCCAAAAAAGATAATTTGTCTCAACTTTTAAAATTAATTTCGGAGAAAAAAGCTTTAGAAGTTAAAATTATTGATATGGCACAAGGTCAAAAAATAAGTCGAATTCTGGCTTGGAGTTTTGTACCGTTAGCTGAACATAAAAATTATCAGGTTTAATTTAACTAAATTCTGAAATAATTGGTTGACCATCTGTTTAAAAATCACTAATTTTGCACGTTATTTTTAATAAACAATCATGCAATTATCTGAACAGGAAATTATCCGTCGCCAGAAGTTAGAAGAACTTGGCAAAATGGGGATTAATGCATTCCCAGCAAACGAATACACAATTACTGATACTACAGAATCTATAAAACAGGATTTTGCAGAAGGTAAACAGGTGAAGATTGCAGGTCGATTAATGTCCAGAAGAATCCAAGGGAAAGCTTCTTTTGCAGAATTGCAGGATTCTACAGGCCGTATTCAGGTGTATTTTAACCGCGACGAAATTTGTCCTGGTGATGATAAAGATTTGTACAACGAAGTTTACAAAAAACTTTTAGACATCGGTGATATTATCGGTATCGAAGGCTATTTGTTTAAAACTCAAGTGGGCGAAATGACAGTGAATGTGAAGAATTTTACACTGTTAGCAAAATCACTTCGTCCGCTTCCGTTACCAAAAGTTGATGCTGATGGAAATGTGCACGATGGTTTTACAGATCCAGAAATGCGTTACAGACAACGTTATGCCGATTTGGTTGTGAATCCTCATGTGAAGGAAATTTTTGTAAAAAGAACAAAATTGTTCAACGCGATGCGAACTTTCTTCAATGACGCTGGATATTTCGAGGTAGAAACGCCAATCTTACAATCAATTCCTGGTGGAGCGGCAGCAAGACCGTTTATCACGCATCATAACGCTTTGGATATTCCCTTATATATGAGAATTGCCAATGAATTGTATCTGAAAAGATTAATTGTTGGTGGTTTTGACGGCGTTTATGAATTTTCTAAAAACTTCAGAAATGAAGGAATGGACAGAACACATAATCCCGAGTTTACCGTAATGGAGATTTATGTAGCTTACAAAGACTACAACTGGATGATGGATTTCACCGAGAAATTATTGGAATTCTGTGCAATTCAGGTAAATGGAACATCAAATGCAAAATTTGGAGACCAGGAAATAAGTTTCAAAGCTCCTTTTGCAAGAGTTTCAATGACGGAAGCGATTCAGAAATTCACAGGATTTGATATAACCGGAAAAACGGAAGAAGAATTGTTCAATTTCGCAAAATCTATTGGTATTGAAGTGAATGAAACCATGGGTAAAGGAAAATTAATTGATGAAATTTTCGGTGAAAAATGCGAAGGAAACTTCATTCAGCCGACTTTCATTACAGATTATCCTGTAGAAATGTCGCCGCTTACAAAAAAACACAGAAGCCAAGAAGGTCTTACAGAGCGTTTCGAATTAATGATTTGTGGAAAAGAAATCGCCAACGCCTATTCGGAATTGAACGATCCAATCGACCAAAGAGAGCGTTTTGAAGAGCAAATGAAATTATCTGAAAAAGGTGATGATGAAGCGATGTTCATCGATCAAGACTTCCTAAGAGCTTTGGAATATGGTATGCCGCCAACTTCAGGTTTAGGAATCGGAATGGATCGATTAATTATGTTTTTAACCAACAATCCTTCTATTCAAGAAGTTCTTTTCTTCCCTCAAATGAAACCAGAAAAAGCTGTTCCAACTGTAGAATTGGGAGATGATGAAAAATTAATCATGGAAATCTTAAAGTCCGGTGAAACAATGCCTTTGAATGAGGTGAAAGAGCAAACCAAATTCTCTGGAAAAAAATGGGACAAAGCTTCTAAAACTTTAACCAAAAATAATCTGGTAAAAGTGGAAAAAATAGATGAGGTTTTATTAATGAAACTGGCTTAAAATTCCATTCAAAATATAATGTAAAAACGAACTTCGGTTCGTTTTTTTTTGTATAACACGAAACAATGTTTCTCAAAATTACGATTATAAATACATCAACTTTTATTTTACTTCAAAAATCTAAAATAGCTTAGCGAAAAAAAGTATGAAAACTCGTGTTTAAAAATTTTCGGTTTCTTCAAAAAATCTTAACTTTCCGTTTTAATTTGATCGTATGACAGACTATAGAATAGAAAGTGATTTATTAGGAGAATTACAAGTCCCAGCCAAGGCTTATTATGGTGTGCAAACCCAAAGAGCTATTGAGAATTTTAAAATTTCTGGACAGACTTTATCACAATTTCCTGAGTTTATCAAAGCTTTAGGTTATGTGAAAAAAGGCGCAGCTAGAACCAATTATGAGCTAGGATTGTTAGAGGAAGAATTGTATCAACACATCGTAAAAGCTTGTGACGAAATTATAGCTGGAAAATTCGATGATCAATTTCCAATCGATATGATACAAGGTGGCGCAGGAACTTCTGTTAATATGAACATTAATGAAGTTATTGCCAATCGTGTTTTGGAGATGATGGGGAAAGAGCGTGGCGATTATCAGTTCTGTTCGCCGAACGATCATATTAACTTGTCACAATCTACGAATGATGCCTATCCAACTGCGATTAAAATTGCATTGTATAACATGAATGCTGTTTTGGTAAAAAAATTAATCAAAACCATTGAAGCATTCAGAGCAAAAGGTCACGAGTTCCACGATGTTATCAAAATGGGAAGAACCCAATTGCAGGATGCCGTGCCAATGACTTTAGGACAAGAGTTCGAAGCTTATGCCGCAAATCTTGAAGAAGATATTTCTAAACTAAATAACAATGCACTTCTTTTTGTTGAAATTAATATGGGCGCAACTGCGATTGGCACAGGACTTAATGCGCCACCAATGTATGCGAAACGTTGTGCGCTTAACCTAGCGGAGCTTACAGGAATGCCAATTGTAACGGCGCCTAACTTGGTGGAAGCAACACCCGATACAGGTTCTTACGTGATTTATTCTTCTGCCATGAAACGTTTGGCGGTTAAATTGTCCAAGATTTGTAATGATTTACGTTTATTAGCCTCAGGCCCAAGAGCTGGCTTTTTTGAGATAAATTTACCACCTATGCAACCAGGTTCGTCTATTATGCCAGGAAAGGTAAATCCCGTAATTCCAGAAGTGGTTAACCAAGTTTGTTATAAAGTCATCGGAAACGATTTGACAGTGACTTTCGCAGCAGAAGCAGGACAGTTACAGCTTAACGTGATGGAGCCTGTACTTTGCCACGCCATTATGGAAAGCAACAATTTTATGAGCAATGCTTTAGATACACTTCGCGAAAAATGTATCATTGGTATTACAGCTAATAAAGAAGTTTGTCTTAATATGGTAAAAAATAGCATCGGAATTGTAACAGCGCTTAACCCTTATATTGGTTACAAAAACTCAACTAAAATAGCTAAAGAAGCTTTAGAAACTGGAAAAAGCGTTTACGATTTGGTATTAGAACATCAGATTTTAACACAAGAAAAATTAGACGCCATTCTTGATCCTGCCGCTATGCTAAAACCTCATAATCTGATATAATGTCGAAACTGAAAAAGCTATTAAAAGCTTCTCAAAATATTATTAAAGAACCAAGTTTACTCAATCATGTTTTAAACGAAAACCTTGTGCGAGAACAAGATCATGGTCAAAAATATCCAAACCTAAAAACACTTCCACAATTGTCCTTTCATGAATTGTTGGGGCAAAATTTAGATTTGGAGGTTGATTTATTTGTCTTAGATGGTGGTTCTTTACCAACGGATATCGCCTTGCTAAAAGCTTTATCACAAAATAAAAAATCTTATTTCGAGATCGGAACTTGGCGTGGCGAAAGCGTTTGGAATGTTGCAAAACATATCGATGATTGCTATACTCTTAATTTATCAAAACAGGAAATGCTGGATTTCAGATGGAATCCTAGATATGCAGAATTGCACGGAATTTTGTCCAAGAAAAATCCTAGCATCAAACATCTTGAATCCAATACCAAAACTTTTGATTTTAAAGCTTTAAATAAAAAATTTGATCTGGTTTTTATCGATGGCGATCATTCTTATGAAATGGTAAAACACGATACAGAAAAGGTTTTTCAGAATTTGTTGCATGACGAATCTGTGGTGGTTTGGCACGACTATGCTTTCAATCCAGAGAAAGTTCGTTACGAAGTTTTCAAGGCTATTTTGGATGCTGTTCCTTCCGAGCTTCACAAGCATCTCTACCATGTCGAAAATACGATGTGCGCTATTTTTGTGAAAGGCGATTTCAAAACCAAAGTTTTCGAAAGTCCAAAAACGCCAGATAACTTGTTTCAGATTTCAATTAAGCAAAACTCATTTTAAATCAATAGAATTTGAAATTCTTAATCATTATTCCCGCGCACAACGAAGAAGCTTGTGTTTTACAATGTTTGGAGTCTTTGGCTCAGCAAAGTTTTCAAGATTTTCGTTGTGTTGTGGTTAATGATGGCTCTACCGATACTACCCAAAAAATAGTTGAAAACTTCGTTGAAGTCCATTCTAATTTTACGTTAAAAAATCTTGAAAAATCAACGCATCAACCTGGCGCAAAAGTCGTCAGAACTTTTGAAAAAGGCTTATCAGACGAAGTTCTTTATGATATAGATGTGATTTGTAAATACGACGCCGATATTATTTTTCCACCCGATTATCTTCTCCGAATTAACCAAGGTTTTGAAGCAAATCCTAAACTCGGGATGTTAAGTGGATTGGTCTATATTCAGGATGAAAAAGGAGATTGGATATTCGAGAATTTGTCATCCAAAGATCATGTGCGTGGTCCGATAAAAGCTTATCGCAAGCAATGTTTCCGTGATATGGACGGACTTCGTGCCGTTTTGGGATGGGACAATATCGATGTGATGTTGGCGCAAAAAGAAGGTTGGGAAGTTGCGACGATTAAAGATCTTTGGGTCAAACATTTGCGCCCCACAGCTTATAAATATAAAAAACAAAAAGCCGAAAAGTTGGGAGAATATTTTTATAATATTGGTCTGGATATTCCTTTGGCAATGATTTCTTCGGCAAAATCCGCGATGAAATCCAAAAGTTTCTCAGAGTTTTTTATTACGATGCGCGCTTATTTTAGACAAAATTCTGAACATATTTTGACGCGTGACGAAATGCAATATATTCAAAAATTACGTTGGCAAATGATGTTTAAGAAGTATTTAAAATCCTAAAATCATGCGAAAAATAGCTTACGTCGAGTTGGATACCCACGCAGAAATTGCACATAATTTTTATAAACTTTTTAAAGATTCCAAGCTTTTTGAAGTTGATTTTTTTTTGTCAGAAAAAGTTTACAAGATTATCGATATCAAATCAGAGAATGTCAAAATTTCAGAATCCAGTATTATCCATAATCAACTTGCCAAAGCGAGTTATGATCTGGTCATTGTTGGAACGGCGCATCGCTATTTCAATACTTTTTTGGCAATAGCTTCTAAATTTCCCATGGCGATTATTTGTCACAATCTTAATTTTTCTAAAGCGAATAAAACGCAGTTGTTACAATCTGTCTTTAAAAAAGATTGGAAGTTTCGCATAAAACTTTTGTTGAAGGAAAGCTTGTTGTCATCACCCTATTTATACAAAAAAAATAAACTTTTGGTACTTGATGAACATTTTAAAAATGAAAAATTTGAATTTCTAAATCTCTTTTATAATCAGTTTAAAACGGAAAAAAATAACACTGATCAATTGTGCATTGTAGTTCCTGGCGCGGCTTCGCAGGAAAGGAGAGATTATCAACATATTTTTTCAAACCTAAAAAATCTTAATGAACATTCGGCTGCAATTAATTTGGTTCTGCTCGGAAAAGCGAATAAAACTATCAAAAATGAAATTGAAGTTTTAAAACATAATATTCCGAGTCACATTAATATTGTGTATTTCCAGGAAAAAGTTTCGCAAAGCGATTTCGATTTCTGGATGCAAAAAGCCGATGTTTTGTGGTGTCCAATTCAAAAAGAAACCGAATTTTTGGGCATTCAAGAATTCTATGGAATTAGCAAAATGACTGGAAATATCGGTGATGCGATTAAGTATGGAAAATTTGCGGTTTTTCCGAAATCCTATGTTTCGAATTTAGAATTTATTGTTAACGAAGAAGACAATGTTTGGATACAATTTCAAAAACTTAAACAACAAGATTCAGAGGCATTTTCTGTGTTTTCAAAAGAACATATTTTAGAAAAAGCAGAACAAACATTATTAAATTTAATACCATGAAAAATCTATATATTTTTTTACTTTTATTATTTTATGTTTCGATAAATGCACAAGTTTTTAAGAAAATTTCCAATTCGAAAATCGATGCAGAACGTTTAGAATTGGCTAAAGAATTTAGTGCTTTATTTTTTGCAAAATGTGAGAAACAGGATTATACTGAGTTTAAAGATTATAAAATGTCAGTAACGCTTGCAAAAAAATTGACAGAAGATAATATTAAAAAAACGTGTGAAAGTACAAGTAGAAGTTCTGGCAAAATTACAATATCTGATTTGAAAACGGTGTACGATTTTAAATATACAAGAATCTACGATCCGATAGATTATTTTGTTTTTAATATTTTGACAGAGAATCCGAATTCTAATTACAAATATGCAATTGTGTCTATTTATCATGATCAGAACATCATTGACGGTGTATATCTTAGCGATAGATTGCCAAGCGAAAAGAAAAAGAAATAGCTTTCGCCAAGACTTAGGAAAGCCATAAAAAAATCCCTAATTTTGTTGTCCGAAATTTGGATACGACATGGATTATTTGAAAGGATTGAATGAGTCACAATACGAGGCAGTTACAACATTACAAGGGCCACTCATGGTTTTAGCGGGCGCAGGTTCTGGTAAAACAAGAGTTCTTACGATGCGTATCGCCCATTTGATAACTAATAATGTCGATCCGTTCAATATTTTAGCATTAACATTTACCAACAAAGCGGCACGCGAAATGAAAGAGCGTATCGCAAAAGTCGTTGGTGAAAGCGATGCAAAATCTCTTTGGATGGGAACTTTTCACTCGGTGTTTGCACGTTTGTTGAGAAGCGAAGCACATTATTTGGGTTTTCCTTCCAACTTTACAATTTACGACACGCAAGACAGCCTTAATGTTCTGAAAAAAGTTCTTAAAGAAATGAACATCGATTCTGATGTTTATAAACCAAAGAAAGTGCAAGGACGTATTTCTCAGTACAAAAATAATTTGATAACAGTTAATGCTTATTTTAATAATCCAGAACTAATCGAAGCTGACGAACGAGCGAACATGAAAGCTATGGGCGAAATCTACCGAAAATATGTAGACACTTGTTTCCGTTCTGGCGCCATGGATTTTGATGATTTGCTATTGAGAACTAACGAATTGTTGACGCGTTTTCCAGAAGTTTTAGCAAAATATCAAGATCGTTTTCGATACATTTTGGTGGATGAGTACCAAGATACCAACCATTCTCAATATTTGATTGTTAAAGCTTTGGCTTCAAAATTTGAAAATATTTGCGTTGTTGGTGACGATGCCCAATCGATTTACTCTTTTCGTGGCGCCAATATTTATAATATCCTTAATTTTAAAAAAGATTATCCGGACGCACACACTGTATCTTTGGAGCAGAATTACCGTTCGACACAAAATATTGTAAACGCGGCTAATGTTGTTATTTCTAAAAACTTACAACAGTTCAAAAAAAATGTATTCAGCGAAAATGAAGAAGGCGAAAAAATAAAAATCTACCGAAGTCTTTCGGATGCGGACGAAGCCAACTTTGTGGCAGCCAATATCTGGGAAATTAGAAATCGTGAGCAAAGAAAATTTGAGGATTTCGCAATTCTATATCGTACCAATTCCCAAACTAGAGCCTTTGAAGATGCGCTGAGAAAGAAAAATATCCCATACCGTGTGTATGGCGGTTTGTCGTTTTATCAAAGGAAAGAGGTTAAAGATTTTATTGCATATCTACGCCTTTTGGTTAACGAAAATGATGCAGAAGCACTTCTTAGAATTATAAATTTTCCAGCGAGAGGCATAGGTGATACGACACAAAATAAATTAATTGTTTTTGCGGATCAAAATAATATTTCATTAGCAGAAGTTCTTAATAATATTGGATTTTATTCCCCAAGATTAGGTTTAAATAATGGAGTTCTTAATAAATTAGGAGAGTTTTGGGCGATGATAAAAGCTTTCCAAGTGATGTTGAAACAAGATAACGTTTATAATGTCGCGATGGAGGTTTCCAAACGAAGCGGTCTTATCAAACTTCTTAAAGACGACCAAACGCCAGAAGGTATTTCTCGTGTGGAAAACGTTCAGGAATTACTAAACTCCATGCAAGGATTTTTAGAAGAACAACAACAATTGGAAGATGGAGATCCAAGCTTATCAAATTTCTTAGAAAATATCGCGCTTTCTTCGGATACACAACAGAATAATGACGACGAAGATATGGTGTCGCTGATGACGATTCACCTTTCCAAAGGTTTGGAATTTCCAGTCGTGCATTTGGTAGGTTTAGAAGAAAATCTTTTCCCGAGCTTTATGAGCAGTTCTTCTCGCGAAGAATTGGAAGAGGAGCGGCGTTTGTTTTACGTGGCTTTAACGAGAGCGGAGAAACAAGCTTTCTTTACCTACGCTGTGTCGCGTTTCCAATGGGGAAAAATTACAGATGCCGAGCCGTCGCGTTTTCTTAGCGAAATCGATTCAGAATATTTAGAATTTATTAATCCAGCTTTGGAACGTCGCACGATCAATCATTCTGGGCTCAATTCTTCCATATTCGATGATGCGCCGCCAGTAGATGGACCTTTCTTCAAAAAGAAAGAAGCAAAAAAAACAATAAGTACGGCACCACAAGAAAAATTGGTTCCTAAAAATCTTAAACCTGTGGCCAGTGCCAAAATTATAAATCCTTCGGGACAATCTTCGCAAGATATAGAAGTTGGAGACCGCGTACGACATGACCGTTTTGGAATTGGAGAAGTTATGTTTTTGGACGGGACAGATCCGCAAAATATCAAAGCCAAAGTCCATTTTGCTAACGAAGGAGAGAAAAATTTAATATTAAAATTCGCAAAACTAACGAAGATTTAATTCTTATATTGCAATATGATTAAAGCTAAAAATATTCATAAATCTTATGGAAATCTAGAAGTGCTTCGTGGTGTTGATATCCATATCAAACCAGGCGAAGTAGTCTCCATTGTTGGAGAATCTGGCGCTGGAAAATCTACACTTCTTCAGATCTTAGGAACATTGGACACGCCAACAACACCTACTAAATTTGGAACATTGTTGGAGCTAAATGGCAATTCGTTTTTGAATATAAAAGATAGAGAATTATCAAAATTTCGAAATCAAAATATAGGATTTGTATTTCAGTTTCACCAATTGCTTCCAGAATTTACAGCTTTAGAAAATGTGTTAATTCCTGCAAGAATAGCTAATGCAAATTTGAAAGAAGCTACGGAAAAAGCTTTTTCAATTTTTGAAGATCTCAATATCGAAGGACGTATGCACCACAAGCCAAGTCAACTGTCTGGTGGAGAAGCGCAGCGTGTTGCCGTGGCGCGAGCATTGATTAATTCGCCGAAAATCATCTATGCAGATGAGCCAACGGGGAATTTGGATTCCAAAAATGCAGACGACTTACACCAGTTATTTTTTGATTTGAGAGATAAGTACAAACAAACTTTTGTCATTGTAACGCACAATACAATTTTGGCAGAAAGTACCGATAGAAAATTGGTGATGAAGGATGGGTTGATTGTTTAACTAAAACTAAAATCGTGAGTATAAAATTCTTGGCTGAAGATGACCGTCCACGCGAAAAATTTTTACTGAAAGGTAGAAATGCATTGTCGGATTCGGAGTTGCTTGCTATTATTATGGGAAGTGGCAACCGTGAGGAATCAGCAGTAGAATTGGCACGACGAATTTTAGAATCTGTTAGTAACAATTGGCATCAGCTAAGTCTTTTGAGCATTCAGGATTTAATGAAGTTCAAAGGGATAGGCGAAGCCAAAGCCATTTCTATTGCGACGGCTTTGGAAATCGGAAATCGAAAAGCTTTGCAAGAAGTTCCCGAGAAAATTCAGATTGGTTCTAGCAAAGATGCTTACAAAGTTTTAAAAGTTTTTTTGTCCGAACTTCGTCATGAGGAATTTTGGGTCTTATTTCTTAATCAGAGTAATAAAATTGTTCATAAAACCTGTTTGTCACAAGGCGGAATTGCCCAAGCCGTCGTGGATGTTAGGATTCTGTTTCGCATGGCATTGGACCATTTTGCCACAGGAATTATCGTGGCACACAACCATCCATCGGGAAGTTTAAAACCAAGTGCTGAGGATATTCGCATTACCAAAGACATCAAAGAAGCAGGTAAATTGCTTAAAATAGAATTATTAGATCATTTGATAGTTTCGCAACAAAGCTATTTTAGTTTTGCGGACGAAAATATGTTGTAAACATGATTAGAAAAGTAAAATATCAAGATATTGATTTTGATAAATATATAAATTGTTTGGATAATTCGGCTCAATGTAAAAGCTATGCATATCCGCATTATCTCGATATTGTTGCTGGCAAAGGTAATTGGGAACTTCTTGTAAAAGACGATTACGAAGCCGTTTTGCCAGTGCCATTACAGAAAAAATTCGGGCTTAAATATGTCATTCTGCCAAAGCTCTGTCAGCAATTAGGCGTTTTTTCTAAAGTAGATGATGACAAACTGAATCAACATTTTTTTGAAGTTCTGAATGCCAAATACGCTGTTTGGTATTATGCTTTTAATGATGCTAACCAAATTAATTTAGATTTAAAAAATCGAAATAATTTTCTTATTCCTGTTGGAAATTATGAGGAAATTCGACAAAAATATTCTCCAAAAAGAAAACGTAAACTGCGATTAGACCAAGAAGTTTTAGATAATTCTGAACGGATTTTGGTGAATAATTTTTCGGAGGTTAAAAGTTTTATCCGTAACAATAGTGCTGGAGTAGAAGGTCAAGATTTGGAAGATTTTATCAATGTTTTTGAAGCATTTTTTAACCAAAACTACCTTAAAGTTTTTGGCTTCAAATACCATCATAAATGGATTAACATGATTGCAATGTATGAAGATGATGTCAACGCAATTTTGTTAGGAACCTTTAATGACAAAGCTTTTGTAAAACTCAGTGGAGCTTGCGTCTTGATAGATGATGCGATTAAAAATTATGTTGGAAGCCGTGTTTTTGATTTTGAAGGTAGCGACCTTCCGAATGTTGAAGAGTTTTTCCGCGGATATCGCCCAGAATTGCGACCTTACAAAAGTTTTGAAAACCCCAAGTCCAAAGTTATTTTAAAAGCGACAACAAAAATATTTTCCTAAAGAAGTGTTAAGCTTTTGTAACAACAATTACTTTTATTAAATATTTTAGTAAAAAGAAGCATAATTATTATTAATTTTGCAACCTCATTTAAAATAGAAATGTTCGACTCAGATTATTTACCTTATGCCTTTGCAATCCTTATTGCTGTACCGTTTTTGTTTTTTGCAAGACAGTTTGTATATGGTTTTTTAAATCTTAAAAAGAAGGAGTTACTGCTACTTTCGGGGAAATCGAACAACACTATCAAGCTACAAGCTAACGAAAGAATGACTTTGTTTTTGGAACGCCTCAAGCCTTCTAACTTTGTCATGAAATTCGATAAAGACTTGGCAGTTCATGAATTTTTATTTTTGGTGCAAAAGACGATTAATGAGGAATTTGAGTACAACTCGTCCCAACAATTGTATATTACCAAAACCTCTTGGAACAACATTGTAACTTCAAAAAATAATGTTATTCAGCTTTTGCATACAACTTATGAAAAGCTAAGTGAAAATTCTTCTTTGGAGGATTTCAAAACCGTATTGCTGATGAACTATGTAAATGCTGAGGATTATATCAGCGATAGTATCGAAGGCTTACGAAACGATGTTAATAAATTAGTTTAAAGATAAATAGTTTTATAAAATTATGATTCCAAATTTTAAATCGCATCCATGGCACGGGATTTCTGCAGGACCGGATGCGCCAAATGTAGTAACGGTTTTTGTAGAAATCGTACCTTCTGATACAATCAAATACGAAGTAGATAAAGTAACAGGTTTTCTTAAAGTTGACCGTCCTCAAAAATTTTCCAACATTATTCCAGCGGTTTATGGTTTTGTACCAAGAACTTATTGCGACGAAGAAGTTAAAAAATTGGCAATCGAAAGAGGTTCTACCGATGTAGCAGAAGGCGACCACGATCCATTGGATATTTTGGTTCTTAGCTCGCACAATATTCACTCAGGTGGTCTTTTGATGGATGCTATCCCAATCGGAGGATTCAAAATGATTGACAAAGGTGAGGCGGACGACAAAATTATTTCGGTATTGGTTGATGATCAAGTCTATGGACATATTCGTGATATTTCTGAACTTCCAAAAGCTGAAGTTTCAAGACTACAACACTATTTTTTAACTTACAAAAACTTACCTTTCGAACCTGCAAATTGTAGAATCGATGAGATCTACGGAGCGGATCACGCGAAAGAAGTTATTGTAGCTTCTCAAAAAGATTATGCTAAAAACTACGGCGGGTAATAGCTAAGTAGATTTTAAAGATGATATAAAACAGGCGATTTCGTCTGTTTTTTTTGTTTTAATGAAATTGTTATTTTTATTTTATTATTTAATATTTTTTATATATTTATCAAACCAATCACAATTTTAATATTAAAACAATAAACTATGGATTTATTTTATTTGGTTCCTCTATTTGGAGTAGTCGCCTTATTGTATACTTTTATCCAAAGCAATTGGGTTAGTCGGCAACCTACAGGAAATGACAGAATGAAAGAAATTAGCGGCTATATCGCTGATGGCGCAATGGCATTTCTTTTTGCTGAATACAAAGTCTTAACTTATTTTGTTATCATCGTCGCATTATTACTTGGTTTCATGGGCTTTTCTAATGCCAGTTCGCATTGGTCAATCGGTTTGTCATTTGTTATCGGAGCCGTGTTGAGTGCTTTGGCAGGATTTATCGGAATGAAAATCGCTACCAAAGCCAATGTCAGAACAGCCGAAGCGGCAAAGACAAGTTTGTCAAAAGCTCTGAAGGTTTCGTTTACAGGAGGCTCTGTTATGGGAATGGGGGTAGCAGGTTTGGCAGTTTTAGGTTTGGGATCTTTGTATCTTATTATTAAACAACTTATTGCGCCTAATGCTTCCGTTGATTCTCAAGAGATGGAACGCGCGATTGAAGTGCTAACAGGTTTTTCTCTCGGTGCCGAATCTATAGCTTTGTTCGCGCGTGTTGGTGGAGGTATCTATACAAAAGCGGCGGATGTTGGAGCTGATCTTGTTGGAAAAGTGGAAGCAGGTATTCCCGAAGATGATCCGCGTAATCCAGCAACTATTGCGGATAATGTGGGTGATAATGTTGGTGACGTTGCTGGTATGGGTGCTGACCTTTTTGGTTCTTATGTTGCAACCGTTTTGGCGACAATGGTTTTGGGAAGAGAAACAATATCTGTTGATCAGTTCGGTGGTTTTGCACCAATTCTTTTACCAATGCTTATTGCTGGGCTAGGGATTATTTTTTCAATTATAGGCACTTTCTTTGTTAAAGTTAGTGATACTGTTGCACTAAGTACAGCAAAAGTGCAAAATGCGCTCAACTTAGGAAACTGGGGAAGTATTGTTATTACGGCGATTGCTTGTTATTTTTTAGTTCAATATATTTTACCAGAAAAAATGCTTCTTCGCGGATTTGAATTTACACGAAATGGCGTTTATGGTGCAATTATCGTTGGCTTAGTAGTCGGTACTTTGATGAGTATCATAACCGAATATTATACAGCGATGGGCAAGCGTCCTGTTAAAAGTATTGTAAGACAATCGAGTACTGGGCATGCAACCAATATTATTGGTGGTATCTCTGTTGGTATGGAATCTACGATGCTTCCAATTATTGTATTGGCAGGAGGAATTTATGGTTCTTATTTGTGTGCTGGTCTTTACGGTGTTGCGATTGCTGCAGCTGGGATGATGGCAACAACGGCGATGCAACTTGCGATTGATGCCTTTGGTCCCATTGCAGATAACGCAGGCGGAATTGCAGAAATGAGCGAACTTCCTAGTGAAGTTCGTGAGAAAACAGATATTTTGGATGCTGTTGGTAATACGACTGCAGCAACGGGCAAGGGATTTGCAATTGCTTCAGCAGCTTTAACGGCTTTGGCTTTGTTTGCTGCTTTTGTTGGTATTGCAGGAATCGATGGGATTGATATTTATCGAGCAGATGTTTTAGCAGGTTTGTTTATTGGTGCCATGATTCCGTTTATATTTTCATCTTTGGCCATCACGGCTGTGGGAAAAGCAGCAATGGCAATGGTAGAGGAAGTACGAAGACAATTTCGAGAGATTCCAGGTATTTTGGAAGGTAAAGCAAAACCAGAATATGAAAAATGTGTAGCCATTTCTACAGATGCTTCGATTCGTAAAATGATGCCGCCTGGCGCTATTGCTATTTTGTCGCCATTAATTATTGGTTTTAGCTTTGGTCCTGAAGTTTTAGGTGGTTTTCTAGCTGGCGCTACGGTGAGTGGCGTACTTTTGGGAATGTTCCAAAATAATGCTGGAGGCGCTTGGGATAATGCAAAAAAGTCCTTTGAAAAAGGTGTGGAAGTTAATGGAGAAATACATTATAAAGGTTCAGATTTGCATAAAGCTTCGGTGACGGGCGATACAGTTGGCGATCCTTTCAAAGACACATCTGGTCCATCTATGAATATTTTAATTAAACTCATGTCGATTGTTTCTCTTGTTATAGCACCTTCTTTGGCAACGATGTACCACGATCAAATTATTGAAGAACGTTTAGAAAAAATAGAACATCTTAATGCAAAAATAATGTTAGGATCTAATCATTCAACTATAGCGGAAGAGTCTATAATTGTTGGAAATCTTACTCCTGATGGTGATTTTGTTTATGAACTTGGTGATCTTGAAAAAGTAAAATTAAATTCGGGAGAAGAAATTAACTTAGGAAACAAAAGTCAACTTTGGAACATGTATCAAGGTGTAAAAAAGAAGGAGGAAAGTTTACTTGATGATAAGCGTTGGTTTACGATTGAAAATTTATATTTCGAATCTGGGAAAAGTAATTTAAAATCTGGTTCGGAACTTCAATTGAATAATCTAATTGCAATTATGAAAGATGTTCCAAGTATTAAAGTTAAACTTGGTGGTTACACAGATAACACAGGGAATCCAGAATCCAATAAAACATTGTCTTTGGAACGTGCGAACGCCGCAAAACAAAAAATGCTAGATGCAGGAATTGCAACAGATAGAGTAGAAACGGAAGGTTACGGCTCCGAATTTCCAATTTGTCCAACCAATGACACTGCAGAATGTAAAGCCAAGAATAGAAGAATTGATGTCCGAGTGACAACATTATAGTAAGTAGTTTTGGAATGAGAAAGTCGGCCACTGCTGGCTTTCTTTATTTCTACTAAAACTCGGATAAAGATTTTAAAATTCAAATTTATTCCTTATTTTTGAGCAATGGAAAATTTCGTTGTTTCTGCTAGAAAATACCGTCCACAAGAGTTTGACACAGTTGTTGGTCAATCGCATATCACAGATACGCTAGAGCACGCTATTGAAGAAAATCAATTGGCGCAAGCATTGTTGTTTTGTGGACCGCGTGGTGTTGGTAAAACGACCTGCGCTAGAATTCTGGCAAGAAAAATTAACGAAAAATCTGGCGCTAACGATGATGATGGCTTTGCACTTAATATTTATGAGTTAGATGCTGCTTCCAATAACTCGGTTGATGATATTCGAGATTTAACCGATCAAGTAAGGTTTGCACCACAAGTTGGGAAATATAAGGTTTACATCATCGATGAGGTTCACATGTTGTCAACTGCGGCTTTCAATGCTTTTCTTAAAACTTTGGAAGAACCGCCTGCTCATGCGATTTTCATTTTAGCAACAACAGAGAAACATAAGATTATCCCGACCATTTTGTCGCGTTGTCAGATTTATGATTTCAAAAGAATTACGATAGAGGATATCCAAGATCATCTTAGGAAAATTGCTGACAAAGAAGGCATTGCTTACGAAGATGATGCGCTGTATATGGTTGCCCAAAAAGCCGATGGCGCCTTGCGTGATGCCTTATCGATTTTTGATAGATTGTCAACTTTTTCTCAGAAAAATATCACTTTAGAGAAAGCTGCTGAAGTTCTTAATATTTTAGATTACGATCAATATCTTAATATCGTAGATTTTGCGAAAGACAATAAAATTCCAGAAGTATTAACCGCTTTTGATACCATTGTTAAAAAAGGTTTTGATCCACATGTTTTCATTGCTGGATTAGGAAGTCATTTTCGGGATTTGATGATGTCACAAAATCCTCAAACTTTAGCATTAATTGAAGTTGGAGAAAAGACGAAACAAAAATTCTTCGATCAAAGTCAAAAATGGTCAGCCCAACAGTTAATAGATGCAATTGAGATTTGTAATTTCGCAGATATCAATTACAAAAATTCCAAAAATCCACGTTTGACAGTTGAGATTGCATTGATGCAACTTTCTAGTCTTACAGCAGGATTAGAAGCTAAAAAAAAAAGTTCTTAATATTAGCACCTCTTCTACAAGCTAATTTAAAAACATCTCCCAATTCCAATGCGTCAGTTCCTCAAAATAAAAGCGAGGTTGAGGTAAAAAAATCGGTACCAAATTTTCCAGAAGCACCACCAAAAGTTGAGAAATCAGCAAAGCCTTTGGCGCAACAAGCGCGATCGTCAGAATTTAGTATCAATGCTTTTCTAAATAAAAAAGAAGAATCGACTGAACTTTTTGCCCCTATTGAAGAGGATTTACCAAATGAGCATTTTTCACAAGCTGATTTAGAACGCGAATGGAAAGGTTTTTTGTTGAAATTGTCAAAGTTGGATTCAGTGGCTTATAATGCAATAAACAATTTTAAACTTACCAAAATCAACGAATCACAAATCGAAGTTTTGTATTCTTCTTCGACAGCAAAAGCTGAATTTGACAAAGTTGCGGGAGAATTTGTTAATCATTTCAAACACAAAATTAAAAACTTCTCGATTCGCTTGAGTTTTAAAGAAGACAAAAGCATCGTTCAAGAAGTGATGACCAAGAAAAAACTTTTCGAAAAATTCTCTGAGATTAATCCTGTACTTAAAGATCTTAATGATTTGATGCGGTTTGATTTGTCTTAATCCTAAGATTTTTAATTTTTTGCCTTTGAAAAAAATAATAATATTTTGTTGTAATTTGTCATAAAGTCATATATTTGTTCTGTATTTCTACCGAATTGTAGAAAAATTATTAATCAAACTAGCTGAAAAGCCTTTGTCAAAAGGACTTATTAATGGAAGCGACAAAATTTCCATATTTCTTTACTTTAGAATCTGCCTTTATTTTTGGTGGATTGTTTAGCTATTTTGAAACTTATTATAGAAATTTTAAAAGTTATTACCGATATTATTGGTATAGCTAACTAAATTTCTTTTTCAAAAAATAAACGGAATATTCATGTTCCGTGTCACATTTAAGATTTTTTTAAACAACATTTTTTGCTAAAGAATTATAAATTTTGATTTATAACAGATAGACTATTGTATTATTACTCATAAAAAGGAACGATATAAAATGAACTTAAACGACTTAGAAAATAATTGGATAACAGGTTTTGAAAAACCAATGATTATTGCAGGGCCATGTTCTGCAGAAAGCGAAAGTCAAATGCTAGAAACAGCGAAAAGACTTAAAGAAAGCGATGCTGACGTTTCAGTTTTCCGTGCGGGAATTTGGAAACCTCGCACAAAACCGAATGGCTTTGAAGGTGTCGGCGTTATTGGACTGAACTGGTTGAAAAAGGTTAAGCAAGAATATGGTTTCAAAACCGCTACGGAAGTTGCTAATGCACACCATGTTTTTGCCGCGCTAGAAGCAGATGTTGATGTTTTGTGGATTGGTGCGCGCTCAACGGTTAATCCATTCACAGTTCAGGAAATCGCGCAAGCACTTCGTGGAACAGACAAACCTGTTTTGGTGAAAAACCCAGTTAATCCAGATTTGGCATTATGGATTGGTGCGCTAGAACGACTTTTGGGTCAAGATGTTAAAAATTTGGGTGTTATTCATCGGGGTTTTTCGACTTATCAAAAAACAAAATACCGCAACATTCCGAATTGGCAAATAGCTTTAGATTTTAAACATCAATTCCCAAATATCCCAATGTTTATCGACCCTTCGCATATTTGTGGAAATAGAACTGGGCTTGCCAGCGTAACGCAGGAAGCTTTTAATGTAGGTTACGAAGGTGCAATTATTGAAAGCCATTGTAATCCTGATGAAGCTTGGAGTGATGCTGCGCAACAGATTACGCCAGAAGTTCTAGCACAAATGATTAATGATATTCAGATTCGTAGGTCGGACATTTCTGGTTACGAAGACGAAATGGGGAAATACAGAACTCTAATCAGTGATTTGGATTTTCAACTCATTGAATTGTTGTCGCAACGTATGAAAATTTCTGAAAAAATCGGAACATTAAAAAAAGAGAATAATATCGCTATTTTCCAGCCAGAGCGGTGGAAGATTATTGCTGAATATGCTGCGCAAAAAGCCAATGAATCTAGTATGAGCCAGGATTTTATTGAAAAAATATTCAAAGCCATTCACGAAGAATCAATCGAGGTTCAAAACAATATAATGATCAACAGATAGTTTTTGATAGCTCAAAATCACAAAACTTCACTTCTACAAATTGAGCTTTGCGAGAGCAATTATAAATTGTTAGCTTTGTCTCCATTGTAACAGTGAAGTTTTTTATTAAAAATTAATGCAAGGAATCGTTATCAAATCTACCGGAAGTTGGTATCAGGTTTTAGAAGAATCTGAAAAAAAAATCTATGAAGCACGTATCAGAGGAAAATTCAAACTGATCAAAACCAGATTGACAAATCCTTTGGCAGTGGGCGATTCGGTGGAGTTTACTTTGGAGCAAGATGATATTGCATGGATAACCAAAATTTTTCCACGAAAGAATTATATCATTCGAAAATCGGTTAACCTTTCCAAAGAAGCACACATAATCGCTTCGAATATGGATTTGGCTTGCATTATTTTCACATTGAAACATCCAGAGACTTCTTTGGGTTTTCTAGACCGATTTTTGGTGTGTTGTGAAGCTTATGATATAAAACCATTAATTTTATTTAATAAAGTCGATGTTCTCTCAGATGATGATTTTGAATTATTAAACACCATTAAATTCATTTATGATGACATTGGCTACGACAGCCTTGAGATTTCATCGTACACAAAACACAATTTAGAAACTTTACAAGATATAATCAAAGACAAAATTTCTTTATTTTTTGGGCATTCGGGAAGTGGAAAGTCAACTTTGGTAAATGCCTTGCAGCCCAATCTTAATCTCAAAACGGGAGAAATTTCTGATGTGCATCTCAAAGGAAAACATACCACAACTTTTGCACAAATGCATTTTTGGGAATTTGGTGGCGCAGTGATTGATACGCCAGGCGTCCGTGAGTTTGCTTTGATTGATGTTGAGAAAGAGGAAATACAACATTATTTTCCTGAAATTTTTAAAACAGGACAACATTGTAAATTTCACAACTGTCTTCATCTCAATGAGCCAAAATGCGCCGTTCTGGAAGCAATAGAAGAAGGAAAGATTGAACAGAATCGTTATTTTAACTATGTTAAATTAATGGATGAGGCGGAAGAGCAACAATTAAAATAATGTAATGTTCATCTAAGTATATAAAGGTTTCAAGAGTTTTTTGAAACCTTTTTTATGTTTATATATTAAATAATCGAATTTTTAAAAATAAAAAAACCCAGCCGAGGCTGGGTAAAAACTAATAACCATGAAAACTCAAATTAAACATGAGAATCGTAATAATTACTAGCAAACTGTGTGCCAAAAATTATCATCATCTCTTATTGAGAAATTCAGTAGCAAATATATATAAAAAATTGTAAATTTGCATAGAATTAATTTAAAAAATCAATGTCAGGAAAAATTACTTTCACCATGATAAAACCAGATGCGGTTGCAGATGGACATATTGGTGCTATTTTAGGGAAAATCGCAGAAGCTGGATTCAAGTTTAAAGCGCTAAAACTTACACAACTTACCGTAGCAGATGCTAAAAAGTTTTATGAAGTTCACGCAGAAAGACCTTTCTATGGAGAGTTAGTAGAATTTATGTCTTCGGGACCAATCGTTGCGGCGGTTTTGGAAAAAGATAATGCTGTTGAAGATTTCCGCACATTAATTGGTGCTACTAATCCTGCAGATGCTGCAGAAGGTACTATTAGAAAAATGTTTGCAAGAAGTGTTGGCGAAAATGCTGTACACGGTTCAGATTCTGATGAGAATGCGCTTATCGAAGCTCAGTTCCATTTTTCTGGAAGAGAAATTTTCTAAGTAATAGATTGAAAAATTAAAGCGACATCTTTTGGATGTCGCTTTTTTATTGGTTGAATTTTAATAAACTTTAAAGTTTTAAAAGTTCAATTGTTTTAGCAGGATTTTCGGATGCAAAAACTGCATTTCCAGCCACCAAGACATCCGCGCCAGCTTCGAATAATTTTGAGGCATTATCAAGATTAACGCCACCATCCACTTGTATCAAAGCTGTAGAATTGTTGTCCAGGATTAAGTTTTTGGTTTCTTTAACTTTCTTGTAGGTGTTTTCAATAAATTTTTGTCCGCCAAATCCAGGATTTACACTCATTAATAAAACCAAATCAACCTCTTTAATAATATCTTCCAATAACATAACTGGCGTTGCCGGATTAAGGACAACACCTGCTTTTGCACCCCGATCTTGGATTTGATTAATAACGCGGTGAAGATGGGTGCAGGCTTCGAAATGTACTGAAACCAAATCGGCGCCCATATTGATAAATTCGTCAACATATTTTTCTGGCTCGACGATCATTAAATGGACATCTACGAATTTTTTTGCGTGTTCCTGAATGGTTTTCATCACTGGAAATCCGAAGGAAATATTGGGGACAAATCTTCCGTCCATCACATCAACATGCAACCAATCGGCTTGACTTTCGTTGAGCATAGTAATGTCGCGTTGTAGATTTCCAAAATCTGCAGATAATAGGGAAGGTGCGATTAATTTATTTTTCATTTTTACTAATTGTTTTACTTTTATTTTCGATTTTCTGTAGAGGATTAATGATATTTTAATTTCATATTTGGTTTAATTTTCAAAAGGCATTCGTAAATCAATTGAATAACATTGTAAACATCTTCTTTAGAAACCATCTCAACCGTCGTGTGCATATAGCGTAAAGGCAAGGATATTAAAGCACTTGGCACGCCGCCATTGGAATGTGCAAAAGCGTCCGTGTCGGTTCCTGTCGCACGACTTGCTGCGGCTCGTTGGAAAGGTATTTTTTTATTTTTTGCAGTATCGATAATTAGTTCACGAATGTTGTGATGAACGCTTGGTGCAAAGAAAACAACAGGGCCGTCACCGCATTTCTGCTCGCCTTCTTTTTTCTTTTCAATCATGGGTGTGGTGGTGTCGTGGGTAACATCGGTAACAATAGCGATATTTGGTTTGATGGTGTCTGCAATCATTTTTGCGCCATAAAGACCAACTTCTTCTTGCACAGAGTTTGTAATGTACAACCCGAAAGGAAGTGTTTTTTTATTCTCTTTTAAAAGTCGTGCAACTTCTGCAATCATAAAACCTCCAATGCGGTTATCCAACGCTCGACAAACAAAATAACGGTCGTTTAATTCAAAAAATTCGTCGGGATAAGTTATCATGCAGCCTACAAAAATGCCTAAGTCTTCAACTTCTTGTTTGGTTGTTGCACCGCAATCGATAAAGATGTTTTCAATTTTGGGAGTGGGTTCATTTTGATTGGTTCTTGTATGAATTGCTGGCCAACCGAAAACACCTTTAATAATACCTTTTTCTCCATGGATATTAACCACTTTTGAAGGAGCTATTGTTTGGTCTGATCCTCCATTTCTAATGACGTAGATTAACCCATCATCGGTAATGTAATTAACATACCAACTGATTTCATCCGCATGGGCTTCTATAACGACTTTGAATTCTGCTTCTGGATTAATAATACCATAGGCGGTACCATAATGATCGAATTCTATTTTGTCAACGTAATTCTTAATATAATTAGTCCAGAGCTTTTGTCCAGCATGTTCGTAACCTGTTGGTGAAGCAGTATTAAGGTATTCTTCTAAAAATTTCAAGGATTTTTTTTCAAACTTCATAATAGGAATGATTTTTGATAATAGTCAAGTTTCAAATGTGAGGTAAAAGTAATGAAATTTTATAAGTTATTTTTGGTTTTAAGCATCTTTGTAGGGTCTTATGTGGTAGCGCAAAATGAAACGGAAGTTATGCAAGTTCCTAAAGCGCTGAGCGAAATGCCAAGAGATAAACTAAAAAAAGATGAATTCGGAAATTGGTATTATTATGACGAAGTTCAAAAAGCGAAAATCTATGATATCAATGGAGAACAAGTGGTGGTAATGGATGAGCTTTTGATTCGAGCAAATCCCAAATTTAATAATCAACTGGATCGTAATTTTTATTTCTTTTTAAATAAGAAGTTAAATCGTGTATATCCGCTTTTTTTACATGCGCTAGAGCAATACAGAGGTCTGGACGATGAAACCAAATCTATGGATGACAGAGCGAAAACGAAATACATAAAAAAACGGCAAGAAGAATTAGCGAATGAATACGAAAAACAATTGCGCGATTTGACGACAACAGAAGGGCAAGTTTTTGCAAAATTGATGAACCGTGCCACTGGGAAAACCGTGTACGAAATAATTAAAGAACTGCGCGGTGGATGGAGTGCTTTTTGGTGGAATGTAAAAGGTAATATGGCAGATGTAAGTCTTAAAACGCCTTATAATCCGCACAAATCAAGAGAAGATTTTTTTGTAGAAAGCCTTCTTATTAGTAATTGGAATTATGGTTATCTGAAACCTTATCCAGGTTATCAAGATTTTAAAGTACAAAAATAAATTTATAGATACTCTTGTTTTAATTTTTCAAAAACAATATTGTCGATTGGTAGTGGGAATGGGTTTTCTTTCGTTAAGGGAATCCATTCTGCTGTTTCGATACAAGGGTCGATGATGAGCATATCTTCTTCGTTTTTGATTTCACAAAGATAATAAATGGTCAAAAGCTGCTCGTTCTCACGAAACCTCGATACTAAAAACTCTTCTTGGGTATAAAAATGTTTTACAACGTCTATCTCAACATTTAGTTCTTCGGAAAACTCACGCTTTAGACATGCGATAACGCTTTCTCCATATTCTAATCCTCCGCCGGGAAGTTTGGTTAAAAATTCGCCAGCGTATTCTTCATGGAGGCTTAGTACAGCCTGATTTTTTATACAGATCCCGTAAACTCTAATGTTTATTTTGTCAATCATAGTTTGCTTTTGGTTCAATAAATATAAGCTTTTAATTTGAAAAAAAAATCTAGGAAAGCTTTATCGCGTTGAGCATTTCTCGTTTTCCAGGAGGACCAGCTAATTTTTGAACCTCAAAATTAAGTTCTTGCAAACATCGTCTGACACTGCCTTTGGAAGAATATGTTGTGAGTAAGCCATTAATTCTCATTTTGTCAGCAACGATTTCGAATAAATCTTTTTCCCACAAGTCGGGTTGGACTTTAGCGCCGAAACAATCAAAATATACCAAATCTATTGGAGGTAATTCCAGGTTTTTAATATCAAAAAAATCAGCTTTTATTTTTGTTAAATAGAAATTTGGTGTGATTTCAATCATTTCATTCCAAGCGGCAGCATGTATTTTCTTTTCTAATAATGCTATTTCTGGATTTTTAAAATGCTTAGCATAACTTAGGACTTCAATTTCGGATTCATTAACAGGATATTTCTCAATTCCAAAATAGTGAATTATATGATTTTTGTCATTTTTCAATAATTCATTAATTGTTACTAAAAGATTAAGACCTGTCCCTAAACCTAGTTCTAAAATATTAATTTGATAATTATTTATTTTTATGAATCCATTATTAATAAATACATGTTCGGCTTCTTGTAAGGCACCGTATTGAGAATGGTAGCTTTCATTTAAGTTATTGATATATAGTGTTTTGCTTCCGTCTTTAGTCGTAATTATTTCTCTATTTATCATCTTTTTTTTCAAATATAAACTTATTTTTTGAGATTAAAAAAATTATTATATATTTGTAAGACTACATAAAAAAATTCAAAAATGATAATTCAAAAGACAGAAAATTCTAAGCTAGCTACTTTTGATCCTAATAACTTTTCGTTCGGAGATACTTTCATAGATCACATGATTATTTGTGAATACGAAGACGGAAAATGGGGTGATGTTAAATTGGTTCCTTACGGACCACTTCCTTTTACACCAGCCATGATGGGGGTTAATTATGGACAAGCTTGTTTCGAAGGAATGAAAGCCTACAAAGATGAAAATGATGACGTATTTTTATTCCGTCCCGAGAAAAATTTTGAAAGAATTAATAAATCAGCTAAACGTTTAGCAATTCCAGAAATTCCAAGAGAGGCTTTTATAGATGGGCTTAATGCGTTGGTTGATGTTGACAGAGCATGGATACCAAAAGGAGAAGGAACTTCTTTGTATCTTCGTCCAGTCGTTTTCGCTACAGAAGAAGTTTTGAAAGCGAGAGTATCTAACAAATATATGTTTGCGATTGTTGCAACACCTGCAAAAAGTTATTATTCTGCACCAGTTTCTGTAAAAATATCGGATTACTATTCTCGTTCTGCTAACGGAGGAGTAGGATTTGCAAAAGCAGCAGGTAATTATGCTGCATCATTCTATCCAACACAATTGGCTATCGATGAAGGTTATGACCAAGTTATTTGGACAGATGACGCAACCCACGAATATTTTGAAGAAAGTGGTACCATGAATGTTTTTGTACGCATTAATGATACCATCTATACACCTAGTACATCAGAAAAGATTCTGGACGGTGTGACCAGAGATAGCTTTATTCAATTGGCTAAAAATAAAGGAATTAATTTAGTTGTCGGCGATGTTAAAGTGGCAGATGTGGTTGCAGCGGCTAAAGATGGTAGCTTGAAAGAAGCTTGGGGCGTAGGTACTGCGGTAGTTACAACAAGATTTGAAGCTATCGGTTATGGTGATGAGAAATTTGTTTTGCCAACTTTGTCAGATGACGAAAGCTTTGCTTACATTTTGAAAAAAGCTTTGGTAGACATTCAAACGAATAATGCGGAGGATATCTTCGGATGGAGAGTTAAGGTTGATAAAAAATACTAGAACTTATCTTAAAATATCATAAAGTCGACTTTTGTCGGCTTTTTTTATATCTGGAAATGGAAAGAAATGACTAATAATTTCTTATTTTCGCAAGATATTTATGAAAAAAATAATTCTTTTAAGCATCGGCATGCTTAGCTCTTGTATCAAACAAAGTCCTATCTACGAAGCGACTTCCAACGAAGTATCGCACGAAGAGATGGAAGCTTCCAAAACCAGAAACAAGAATCTAAATATTTTGGAACGACAGCAGATCCAACAATGGATTGATGCGCAAGATAAAAAATTCTATTCCATGGGAATGAATTATTGGGTAGATATCGAAAATCTAGCTTCAAACCATAAAAAAAATGATGGCGAAAAACTAAGTTACGAATATGACATCTACGATTTTGATATGGTGAAATTGTATGATAATGCCAAACAAATCAAAGATCAAGAGTTAGGGAAATTTGATGATCTTCGCCCAGTAGAGGATGCGGTACGCTATATGAAAAAAGGACAGGAAGCTACCTTGTTGGTGCCTTCTGCCTTAGGATTTGGATCTTACGGTGACAATGATAAGATTGCTAGCGACATGCCAATTATCATTAAAATAAGGACACTATAATTAAAAATATATATGAAAAAACTACTATTTGTACCGATATTATTAACATTATTAAACTGTAAAACATTGGAAATAGACAAAGAAACTTACAACAGCCTTACAGATGGTTTATATGCTAAGATGCAAACTTCAAAAGGCGAAATGCTTGTTAAACTCGAAGACGAAAAAGCACCTGTAACAGTAGCTAACTTCGTAGGATTAGCAGAAGGCAAAATCCCTAACAAAGCGAAAGCAGACAAAGTACCTTTCTATGATGGGACAATATTCCACAGAGTCATCAAGGATTTTATGATCCAAGGTGGCGACCCGAAAGGAACAGGAATGGGCGATCCAGGATACAAATTTGCTGATGAAAAAAATGACCTACAACATACAGGAAAAGGAATACTTTCTATGGCGAACTCTGGTCCTAATACCAATGGCTCTCAGTTCTTCATTACAGAAGTGGCTACACCTTGGTTAGACGGCAGACACACGATTTTTGGAAAAGTGGTAAAAGGCAACGAGGTTATCGACGCTATTGCAACGGTAGAAAAAGCTGCGAATGACAAACCAAAAGAAGATGTAGTTCTTCAGAAAGTTACAATTTTTAGCAAAGGCGATCAGTACAAAAAATATGACGCGCTTAAAACTTTCGAAGAAGGTAAAGCGAAAATCGAAGAAAACAACAAAGCTTTCGAAGCCAAAGCAGAAGCAGAACGTCTTAAAAAACTTCAGGAATTTCAAGCTAACCAAGACAAATTGGTGAATGCTTTAAAGGCCGAAATGCAGTCAACAGCTTCTGGACTTTATTACAAAATCACAAAGAAAAACGAAGCTGGTAGCACACCAAAATCTGGAGATATCGTATCCGTACATTATGCTGGAAAGTTGGTGGACGGTGAGGAATTCGACAACTCTTTCAAAAGAGGCGAGCCTATCCAGATCCCGATTGGCGTAGGACAAGTTATCAAAGGTTGGGACGAAGGCATCCTACTTCTTAAAGAAGGCGAAACGGCAACACTGCTTATTCCGTCAAGCTTAGGATATGGCGAAAGAGGTGCTGGAGGCGTTATCCCGGCTAATGCCTGGTTGATTTTTGATGTAGAATTGGTAAAAGTAGGAAGCTAAAACTTCTCACAATCAATTAATATACAAAAGCTGTTTCTTCGGAGGCAGCTTTTTTATTTGGGCGCCATTTCCGGCTGTCACTAGTCGCTGCGCCGCGCCTTGGCTATTGCCCGCGCCTGCGGCGCGAGCTCCGACAGGCCGTTCCATCCGGGGCGCACCAGCTTTGCACATAATACTAACGATACAAAATCGTACTTAAAAAAGCAAGTTTGGCATTTAGAAAGAACAATGGAAATGCATTAAAAAAGGGACAATAACCGAAGTTATTGTCCCTTATTTATTTTGTATAAAGTAAAATTTATTTCATATCATACATCATTAAGGCAGTGATTAGTTTTGGCTCGATGTAAGTACACTTTGGAGGCATTTTTATTTTTTTATCAGATATTTTAATGAGATCTTGGAAGCTTACAGGATAAATGCCAAAGCCTACTTTATAAACCCCAGAATCTACCTTTTCTTTAATTTTTATAATACTTTCTTTACAAGAATTTCCTTTGATATAGTCTGTTTTTTCGGCACGTTTTTCTTCAGTATCTAGCTTCAAAATTTTATCAAAAACATATTTTTCCAATAGATAATGGTCCATATCGTTGTGTCCTTTTTCTTCCACGCGAATATCATGTTTCACATGGAGGCTGTAGAATTTGCCATCGAGATACATGCTAATATGGAATTTTTGCGAAGGATAGTAGATCTCGTCACCTTTTTCGTGTATTTGGAAATCTTTTGCTAAAGCTTCCAAGAGTTGCTCGGGGTTTAGCCCGTTTAAATCTTTTAAAAGACGGTTGTAATCGTGGATTTTTATGGATTGGTTAGAAACAATAAAGCTGTATACAAAGTTAAAATGTTCTAATCCAGAATATTTTTTATTCTTATCACGAAGGCGTTTGGCATGCTCGCCAACACTTCCGATTCTGTGGTGTCCATCTGCAATGTAGAAAGAATCAATAGGATCCAATACCTCTTTGAACTGTTGAAGCTTCAGTCGGTTGTCTATTTTCCAGATTTTGTGTCTTACACCTTGATTGTCCAAATAGTTGATAATCGGCACATTTTTCTGTTCGTGCGACATGAGCAATTCTACTTTAGCATTGGCATTGTAAGTTAGCAATACGGGTTCTGCCTGTAGATGGACTTTGTCAAGATAATGCGCCATTTTCATTTTGCGCTCGGTGATGGTGGATTCGTGCTTTTTAATTTTTCCATTGAAAAAATCATCAACACTTACCAATCCCAAAAGACCTCTGAAGCTTGATTTATTTGGTAATATTTGCTCGTAAAGATAATAGGAAGAATCGTCTTGTGTTAACTTTTTAGCTTCTAACATTTCCTCAAAATTGGTACGCACTTTTCTTAAGTTGCGATCAACATCTTTGGATTTGCTAACCACGGCAGGTTTTATCATTTGGATATAAGAATCCTCGATATTGGCCTTGTCGTTGATTTCTTCCTGAGAAAAATTGTCTAAAGAAGGCGTTGGGAAAACATCCATAAGTTCAGGATGAGGTCTTACACCTTTGAAAGCTTTGAAAGTCGGCATTATTCTAATTCCTTTTTGATGTTTATGATTTGCTCGGCAAGTTCTAGTCCTATTCTTTCTTGCGCATCTATTGTATTTCCTCCGATATGTGGGGATAATGACAATGCAGGATTCATTAATAGTGGTAACTCTGGCTGCGGTTCGTTTTCGAAAACATCCAAAGCAGCACCTGCTATTTTTCCATTTTCTATATAGTCTATAAGCGCTACTTCGTTGATAACACCACCACGAGCTGTATTGGCAATGAAAACACCATCTTTCATCATTTCCATTTCTGGCGCGTCGAGGATGTAAGCATTAAGTTTGCTCGTATTAATGCTTATAAAGTCGGCTTTTTGTAAGACATCTTCTAAAGTTACAGATTTTATTTGGAAAGTCAGACTTTGTCCATCGAAAAAGTGAAGTTCTATCTGTTCTGTTTTAGGTGTTCTGTTATAGGCGATAACCTTCATGCCTAGGCTGATTCCTATCTTGGCAACTTCAATTCCTATTTTTCCTAATCCTACTATGCCTAATGTTTTTCCTGATAGCTCAAAAGCTTTAGCAAATGATTTTTTGAGACTATCAAACTTGGTGTCACCTTCTAGTGGCATCAATCTATTAGACTCGTGCAGGTTGCGGGCTAAACCAAAGAAATGTGCAAAGACCAATTCTGCAACGGACTTGCAAGACGCCGTTGGTGTGTTGATGACGTAAAGACCCTTGTCTATTGCGTAGTCAACATCGATATTGTCCATCCCAATACCGCCACGTCCAAGGATTTTCAGGCTAGGGCATTCGTCGATAAGTTCTGCACGAATTTGTGTAGCACTTCTTACCAAAAGAACATCTACTTGGTTGTCATTGATGAATTTTGCAAGATGTTCACGCGCTACTCTGTTTTCGAGTACGGTGATGCCAGCTTCGGTAAGTTTGTCAATTGCGGATTGGGAAATCCCGTCGTTTGCAAGAACTTTCATTGTTTAGGGTTTTATTAACGCTATCATGTTGATGCTAGCTGTTATTTAATTTTAAAATTGAACAAAAATACAAAAGTTTAAAAAACTGTCAAAAATATTTTTGCAAATTCATTATTATCTACAAAAACACCTTCTAATATTGAAAATAGAAGGCGTTTAATTATTATTTCTTCAAAGTATTACGCGAAGTTTTTCATGACATCAACCAAAACTTGTACGCTTTCTATCGGCATCGCGTTATAGATGCTTGCGCGGTAACCTCCTAGACTTCTGTGTCCGTTTAGTCCACTGATTCCTGCTGCTTTCCAAGCTTCATCAAAAGCTTCTTTTTTACTTTCATCTGTTAATTTGAACGAAACATTCATTAACGAGCGATCTTCTTTTGCTGCATATCCTTCGAATAAAGGATTGCTGTCAATCTCGTCATACAGAAGTTTTGCTTTGGCTTCATTTTTTGTTTCAGCAGCAGCGATGCCTCCGTTTTCTTCCAAATGTTTCAGCGTTAAATAGGAAACATATACTGCAAAAACTGGCGGCGTATTTAACATGGACTCTTTAGCAATGTGCAATCCTAAATCCATATAAGAAGGGAGATTACGTCCAGTTTTTCCTAAGATATCTTTCTTAACAACGACCAAGACAGCACCAGCTGGCCCCATGTTTTTTTGAGCGCCTGCGTAAATCAAATCAAATTTTGAAAAGTCTAACTGACGGCTAAAAATGTCAGACGACATGTCGCAAACCATCAATGTATCTACTTTCGGGAATTCTTTCATTTGTGTTCCGTAGATGGTATTGTTGGATGTGCAATGGAAATAATCGTAATCTGCGCCTACTTTATAGTCTTTCGGGATATAGCTGTAGTTGTCCTCTTTTGAAGAGGCTACAACATCAATATTGCCAATTTTTTTAGCTTCTTTTATCGCTCCTGCAGCCCAAGTTCCGGTATCGGTATAAGCTGCTTTTCCGTTTTCTGTAAGAAGGTTAAGTGGTGTCATCAAAAATTGGAGACTTGCGCCACCTTGCAGATAAAGCACTTCGTAATCGTCACCTAGATTCATCAAGCGTTTTACGATGGCTCTGGCCTCGTCCATTACAGCAACAAATTCTTTACTTCGGTGAGAGATTTCTAGTATAGAAAGTCCCATGCCATTAAAGTCCAAAACCGCTTCCGAAGCTTTTTGAAAGACTTCTTGAGGAAGGATACTTGGTCCAGCACTGAAATTGTGTTTTTTCATTTTATTTTATTAGATTTTGGTGTTTTCTAACAATGTTATTCGTTGTGTAAAAAAGCTTTTTTAGCCAATAAAGATTCTTCTGATTCTACATGATCATCATCTGGTACACAACAATCTACAGGACATACTGCCGCACATTGTGGCTCTTCATGGAAGCCTTTACATTCTGTACACTTATCCGAAACGATGAAATATATATCATCACTCACCGGTTCTTGTGGTGCATCTGCATCTACTGTTAATCCAGAGGTTAAAGTAACTCTACCCTGGAGTGCTGTTCCTTCGGATGCTTTCCAGTCTACTGCGCCTTCATAGATTGCGTTGTTTGGACATTCTGGTTCACAAGCTCCGCAATTAATACATTCATCTGTTATTTTAATAGCCATTGCTATATTATTTTATAATTTTGTGCAAAATTACGAAAAATAAGATAAGTAATGATGAACAATGACAAAATTTATGGTCTGGCTAAAGTAGGCGAATTTTTATTTGATTTTTTAGCACAAGCACCTGATAATTATAATGCTACGCAACAAAGTTTCGCAAACGTTCTTAAACAATCTAAGGTCGAAAATCCTTGGTTCGATGAGCCTAATATGCGCTTTGCGCTTAATACTTGGGCACAGTTGCTGAATGTGGAAGCTATCAAAGCTTGGTTAGCAAAATACAGTTTTCAGAATTCTGGTAAAAAAGTCGGACTAATTTTGGCAGGAAATATCCCAATGGTTGGTTGGCATGATGTGATGTCGGTGATATTGTCAGACAATATTCCAATGATTAAATTGTCATCAAAAGATAGACTTGTCATTCCGTTTTTACTTAATTTATGGAAAGAATTTAGTAATGATTCTGTACAATACGAACTGGTAGAACGCCTAGAAAATTTTGATGCCGTTATTGCGACGGGAAGCAACAATACGGCACGTTACCTCGAATATTATTTTAAAGACAAATCTGCAATTATCCGAAAAAATAGAACAAGTCTTGCGGTTTTATCAGGTGATGAGACAGATGAAGAATTACAAAAATTAGCTGACGATATTTTTATTTATTATGGTTTGGGATGTCGCAATGTGACACGACTTTTAATTCCTGAAAATTTTAAATTGGATAGATTGTTTGAGAATTTTTTAAACTATCAAAACATCATCAATCATAACAAATACGCGAATAACTATGATTACAATCGCGCAGTTTATTTATTGAATCAAGATCAATTTTGGGATAACAATTTTGTAATGTTGAAGCAAGACGACAAACTATTTAGTCCACTTTCGGTTTTGCATTTTAGCCGTTACAAGACTTTGGAGGATATTAGCGATTTTATTAAAGAAAATGAAAACGAAATTCAGACGATTGTAACAAACATGGATTTGGAATTTGAAAGCATAAAACTAGGAATGGCACAACAACCAGCCCTTGATACCTACGCAGATAATGTCGATACAATGGCATTTTTGTGCGCATTATAAATTCTTGTTTTAATAAATTTTTAAATTTCAGAATTAAATAAAACCCCTAATAATCGCGTTTAAATTGTGAGAATTTAATAGAAAAATACTTGTCCATTTTTCGGTTGTCAGCCTTTTCGTTCTTTTTTAATTTTGAAATAAAAAATGAAACTTTCCAAAGATATAATGTATCAAGCTTCTTGCAACAAAAATCCAGATTTTGAAGGCGTTTTTTGGATGGCTGTGAAAACAACGGGTATTTTTTGTCGTCCAACTTGTACCGCAAGAAAGCCGAAAATAGAAAATGTTGAGTTTTTTGATAATACCAAAGATCCAATCCTGAAAGGTTATCGCCCATGTAAAATTTGTAAACCTTTGGAAAGTCCCGACCAAACACCCGAAGCAATCCAAAAATTGTTAGACGATTTATCACAAGATCCATCGATGAAATTTAAGGATTATGATTTGGTACAACGGGGCCTGGAGCCCGCCAATGTTAGACGTTGGTTTCTCAAACATCATGGTATGACATTTCATGCATTTCAAAGAATGTTTAAAATTAATTCCGCGTTTAAAAAACTTCAAGACGGCGAAAATATTATAGATGCCGCACTAGATATTGGTTATGAAAGTTTGAGTGGTTTTAATGAAAGTTTTAAAAATATATTTGGCGTTTCTCCAGCACAATCCAAAATGGAAAAAGTAATTGATCTAAAACGTATCGAAACTCCTATTGGGACAATGATCGCTTGTGCCGACAAACATGGAATTTGCCTTTTCGAATTTTCCGATAGAAAAGCTTTACCCACGGAATTGAAACAAATTTCCAAACATTTCGATGCTAATATTATTCAGGGAGAAAATCCACATTTCACAACTTTACAAAAAGAACTGAAAGAATATTTCGAAGGCAAAAGAAAAGAATTTACAGTGCCACTTTCGCCAGTAGGAACAGATTTTCAAAAACGAGTTTGGGAAATTCTTCGTACAATTCCTTACGGGACCACGCGAAGTTATCAAGAACAAGCCCATATTTTGGGAAATCCAAAAGCGGTGCGCGCGGTAGCCAATGCCAACGGTCTTAACAAAATATCGATTCTTATACCTTGTCATCGTGTGATTGGCAGCGACGGAAAACTCACGGGTTACGGCGGTGGCATCTGGCGAAAACAGAAACTTCTGGAACTCGAAAAAGCAATTTTGTTTTAAAAGTAAAAACCTATCATTTTAATTCTTAAATTCATACAAAAATTAAAATGAGAAAATATAAAATCCAAACCAAACCTTTTGTTGTCCCAACCACCGATGGGAAGCTCATCGAAGAACATTGGGGAAATACAACTTCTCATAAGAATATTTCTATCGCGTATATGTCTGCGCCACCAGGATGGAGCGAGCCTCACCAGACGCCAGATTTTGACGAGTTTACACTAATAATTTCTGGAAAAAAACAAATTGAGATAGATGGCGAAATTGTCATTGTAGAGAAAGGACAAAGTATTTTGATTGAAAAAGGTGCGCGCATTCGTTATTCGAATCCATTTTCGGAGGTTTGCGATTATGTGGCGATTTGTATGCCTGCATTTTCGATGGATCTTGTTAATCGCGAAGCCTATTAACATTTAAGATTTAAAAATTTTAAACGTAAAAAGAAAAACAGAATCAAAAAAATAATTGATTCTGTTTTTTATTAAATCGATTATATTTTTTATAAAATTAAATCTCTGAACAAGCGCTCAAAAGTTTTATCCAAATCGACAGCTTGTCCAGGATGAGGTCGCGAAGTCTGGATGATAGAACTCCGCACTGCGGTTAGCCAACGGAAACGTTCGGGGATTTCCAATTGCGCAATCGGACCAAAATCTTTACCTCCTTTTGCAACATTTTCGAAAGACATCAAATGTTTTTCAATAACTTCAAATTCTGTTTCGCAAAAAAAACATTGCATTTTGTCGGGACAAAGATGGGTTTTCACTTTGATGTATTTTTCACGTTTGCTAAAGATGACCAAACCAACGTTTATAAATTCTTCACGCTCAGGTTTTGGCACCAATCGGATTACCGCGTACTCATATAATTTTACTTCTTGCATCTTTCGCTTCGTTTACAAAGTTATCAGAATTCGCTAGTCGTCTGGTCAAAAACTGGAAATAGACTTTTTTTATTTCCTCTGGAGAAAGTTCTGTATCGCGCCATTGCAGCCAATCTTCGGGAATAAGTTCTACAATGTTACGCAGAATGTCATCGGTCAAAATTGTTTTAAATTTTAGATTCACTTCATCCAGTTGATCCGCTTGCGGTAGCAGAACATGATCTTTTATCATCGGGAAATTGCTGATTGCATTCTTCTCCCAATTGTCCCAAGAATGATGGAAGTACAAAGATGCACCATGATCGATGAGCCACAATTCTTTATGCCAATACAGCATATTGGTATTCCGGAAAGTACGGTCGATATTGGTTAGATAAGCATCTAGCCATACGATTTCAGACGAAAGCTGAGTGTCAATTTTTACCGCTGCAGGATCGTAGTTAATCGCACCAGAAAGATAATGCAAAGCCAAATTTCGTCCCACACTAGCTTTCAACAAATCCTGAATTTCCTCATCAGCTTCAGTTCTTCCAAAATCTTCATGCAGATATGCGAACACCAATTCAGGCGTTCGGAAGCCCAAAGCTTGCGCAATCTTTCCTCCGATAAGTTCAGAAATTAAGGCCTTTACACCGTGTCCCGCACCACGAAATTTTAATACATATTTAAAGTCGTCATCCGCCTCCGCCAAAGCAGGCAAAGAGCCGCCTTCGCGCAATGGCAAAATATAACGTAAGACCGTTACCGTTCGTAATGATAAATCCATTTTGTTAATTAAAGTGTAAAAATAGCATTTTTTTGGCGCCTATTTCCGTCCTCCGTTCCCGCTTTTTGTTTTTTCAAAAAACAAAAGAGCTCCACTCAGGCCGGGGCGCGCTGCGCACGTTGACAAAGAAGGATTTTTGTATTTAGTTTTTGATTCCATGAGACTTTTCTTATTTTTGAGAAAATTTAAAAACCTATGTCGTCTTTCATCGACTTTGGGATTGCCAAAAAATCCTATGAACATCAACAACAAATGAATAAAATAACCGAACTTTTTAATATTAAATATCCAATCATCCAAGGCGGGATGATTTGGCATAGTGGCTGGAGGCTTGCTTCGGCGGTTTCTAACAATGGCGGATTGGGACTTATTGGTTCTGCAAGCATGTATCCCGACATTCTTCGCGAAAATATCAAAAAATGCAAAGCGGCAACAGATAAGCCTTTCGGGGTTAATATCGCGCTGTTGTATCCCAATTTAGAAGAAATCATCAATATCATTTTGGAGGAAAAAGTAAAAATTGTTTTC
Organism: Chryseobacterium sp. POL2; assembly: GCF_011058315.1. Taxonomy (NCBI): domain Bacteria; kingdom Pseudomonadati; phylum Bacteroidota; class Flavobacteriia; order Flavobacteriales; family Weeksellaceae; genus Chryseobacterium; species Chryseobacterium sp. POL2. Next base: position 3,128,405 of record NZ_CP049298.1, read on the forward strand.
ACTTCAGCGGGAAATCCAAAAACTTATACTGATGTTTTAAAGAAAGAAGGCATCAAAGTGGCACACGTGGTATCATCTACCAAGTTTGCTATCAAATGTCAAGATGCTGGTGTGGATGCTATTGTTGCAGAAGGTTTTGAAGCAGGTGGTCACAATGGTCGCGATGAAACAACAACTTTAGCTCTAATCCCGAATGTTAAAAGACATATCACAACACCACTAATTGCTGCAGGCGGTATTGCAACAGGAGCGCAGATGAAAGCAGCGATGATTCTTGGTGCAGACGCTGTACAGGTAGGATCACGTTTTGCCGCGACAACTGAGGCGAGTTCTCATGAAAATTTTAAAAATAAAATTGTTGAAATCGGAGAAGGTGACACACAGTTAACTTTGAAAGAATTGGCGCCAGTACGTTTGATAAAAAATAAATTCTATCAAGATCTGGAGGCGCTTTACGAACAAGGCAGAAATGTTGAAGCGCTTAAAGAAACGCTGGGCCGTGCACGTGCAAAACGCGGCATGTTCGAAGGCGATTTGGTGGAAGGCGAGTTGGAGATTGGACAATCTTCGGCTTTGATCGATGAGGTGCTTCCTGTTGAAAAAGTTTTTGAAAAGCTGATTGCAGAGTTCAATGCAGCAAAAGTTGATTTGATTCTTTAAGAAATTGGGAACTAGGAACTAGGAACTAGGAACTAGGAACTGGGAACTGGGAACTGGGAACTAGAAATTAATCATTAATAATTTAAAAAACGTGTTTTCAAAACAAGAAGCGGCGCAGTTAAAGAAAGAATTTTGGACAGCTTTTGGGAAAGCTTTTCCGAGAAAATGGCTATTGTATGATACCAAAATAAAAGATTTTTCTTTTAAATTTTATGCGGATAACAAAAAAGTAGAAGTTTCGCTGGATATCGAAATGAAAGATGAGCTTTTCCGAAATGCATATTTCGAGAAGATTTGGTCCTTAGAATCTATTTTGGAAGAATACGTAGGCGACTTTACGAAAGATGAATTTTATGTTTTGGACAATGGGAAAGTTATCAGCCGAATTTGGGTTACAAAAACGAATGTTAGTATTTTTAATAAAAATTCGTGGCCCGATATTTTTGATTTTTTTGTTGAGAAAATGTCGGCTTTCGAAATGTTTTATTACGAATATGAAGATTTTATAAAAGATGTGTGATCCAATGTGCTGCTTAAAATTAATGATTAAAGGCTTTTAAAATAAAAGTATAAGAATGAAGAAAATAACAATAAAAGCTAAAGATTTTTTCGAATTGTTAAAATTGAAAGGCGAGTCGATGTGGGACGTTTTTGCATCGCTTATTGATGGGGAAGAAAAGGAACTGATTTTTGTGGACGAGGACAACAAGTTTTTGTTCGCGTATATTTTGCCCAAAAATCTTGAAAAACTGAAAGAAGATAAAGCGCTTTTTTCTAAAGAATATGCCGAAAAATTGAACGACCTCAATTAGTCCAGCAAAAGAAAAAATCTACATCTAGCCCCGATTGCAGCGAATAGCCTGAGCAGTCGGGGTTTTGTTTTGGCGCGAAGCCTAGCAGCGGAAAGCGGGCTGGGATTGTCGAAGAATGTACGCTTGTCCTGCTCCTAAGATTTAGGCTGTAGTTTTAAACTTTTCTGCCATTCGATATAACCAACAATGGCCATGAAACTGAATACGAAATATTGTAAAGATGTGATAGCGAGGCCTTTGTAAACCATCATCGGGATGCAGATGATATCGGCGACAATCCAAAAAATCCAGTTTTCGACGCAGCGTTTTGCCATGAGCAGCATGCCGACCAAGAATAAAGAGGTTGTTAAAATATCGAGATAATTGGCCCAATCCAAATGGTAAAGTCCGAGGTTGACATTTTCTAAACTGAATTTGTTGTCGATAAAAGGTTTGAAGTAATAAACCAGTCCGACAAAAATTATACTCAATACAAATAAAATACTGGCATTGAACCAATCTTTTTTTGAGGCTTTTTGTACTTGGACATGGATATGGTCATCCGAATGTTTTGCCCACAAAATCCAGCCGTAGATGCTCATCACCGTGTAATAAACGTTGATAAGCATGTCGCCTAAAAGCCCGAAAACAAACATAATGTATATGAACAAAATCGTGGAAACCAAGCCAGTGGGATACACCCAAATGTTTTTTTTGATGGAAAAATAAACACTGAGGATACCAAAAACGGTCGCAATGATTTCTAAAATAACCAAATATCTGGGATAGTCTTTGTATTGGGACGCAAGATCTACGAAAAATTCTAACATGTTGTAAAGATATATAATTATTAAAAAATAAGGAATATTATTATGATATCTTTAAAGCTGATTTGTCGCTAGAGTGTTAAAGAATTTTAATAAAATTTTAGAAATTAGTTTTGTAATCGCCTTTTTTTTATATTTTCGTAAGCTTAAAATAAAAACGAAGTAAAGAGTATTTTTTATGTCAAATATTTGGATTAAAAAGCCGCTAAGTGCCTACGAAGCGGATATGAAAAAAAGCCAGCTAAAGCGCGTTCTTGGTAAATGGAGCCTTACAGCTATTGGTGTTGGAGCTATTATTGGAGGAGGAATTTTTGTGTTGACGGGGACGGGTGCTTATTATCATGCAGGTCCAGCTTTGGCAATTTCGTTTATTGTGGCTGGAATTGCTTGCGTTTTTGCAGCCTTATGTTACGCGGAGTTTGCTTCTATTATCCCAGTAGAAGGTTCGGCTTATGCTTATGCATACGGCACAGTAGGTGAGATTTTCGCTTGGGCCATGGGCTGGTGTCTTATTTTGGAGTATGCCATGGCGAGTATGGCGGTCTCGGTGAGTTGGTCCGGGTATTTTAATAAATTTCTGAAGATATTTGGTATTGATTTACCCGCTTACTTAACGACAGATCCTGCAAGTTTTACAGGGGAAGGTTTCTCTATGAATTTGCCTGCTTTTATTATTGTGTTATTAATCACTGCTTTGTTGGTTAAAGGAACCAAAGAAGCTGCTGGTGCTAATAATCTTATAGTTATAATGAAAACTTCTGCAGTTATTTTTGTAGTCATTGCAGGTGCTTATATCGTTTTTACCAATACAGACCTTTATAATGCTGTAGATGGTGTTAAAAACTGGAAACCCTTTATTCCTGCCGAAACTTTAATAAAAAATCCAGATGGTGAAATGGTTTCCGCCTATGGTGTTAAAGGAATTATTTCTGGAGCAGCTGCAATTTTCTTCGCTTATATAGGTTTTGATGCCGTTTCGACGCAAGCAGGAGAAGCTATTAATCCGAAAAAAGATGTGCCTTTTGCGATTATCACGTCTTTATTAATTTGTACCGCTCTTTATATCTGTGTGTCTTTGGTATTAACAGGGATGATGCATTATACAGACTTTAATCCAGAAGGGAAATTCCCAGAGGCAATAAAAGCACCAGTAGCTTATGCATTTGAGATTGCAGGCTATCATTGGGCGAGTAATATTATAACTATTGCCGCGACAGTAGGGCTTATCTCTGTAATTATGGTGATGATGATGGGGCAATCCAGAATTTTTATCGGAATGTCAAAAGATGGTTTGATCCCAAAATTCTTAGGAGAGATTAATCCAAAAACCAAAACTCCTGCTAAAGGAATTATTCTTTTAGGGATTGTAGTTGCTTGCGTAGCAGCGTTCACGCCAATTTCGACATTAGCGGATATGACGAGTTTCGGGACATTGTTTGCCTTTACTTTAGTGTGTATCGCCGTTTGGATTATGCGTAAAAAAGAACCGAACTTAGAAAGAAACTTCAAAGTTCCTGCTTATAAAATCGTGGTAGCATTAGGCGTGTTTATCAATATTTATTTAATACTCAATCTTAGTGCGCACGCTCTAGAATTGTCAGCGGGCTGGCTTTTGTTGGGCGTTTTGGTCTATATTTTCTATGGACGTCGCAACAGCCATCTTAACAATCCACACAAAGACACCAACAACTAACTATACTATTTTAGCCCGCTTTTATGCGGGTTTTTTATTTGGGCGTCTTTGCGGTCTACGGGCAGTCGCTGCTATCCGCGATGGCTTCCGCTCCGCTCAGCCACCGCGGATAACGAGCTCCGACAATGCCCTTCGCCCGGACGCGAGATTTGTCATAAAAATTGTAATTTGTCCTTCGAATATTAATTGTACCTATGAAATCAATTTTCCTATTTATCAGCTTAGCTATTTTTGGCTTCTCAAAATCGCAAAACATCAAAATCGATACATTATTAACCGATAAAATTAGCATTAGAGCCATTCAGTTGCACGATGGGAAAGTGTGGTATGCCGGTTCGCAATCCAAATTTGGTTATGTTAACTTTCGAAATCCTAAAGATAAAAGCCAAATAAAATTAAATGCAAAAAATCAAGAATTCAGAGTGATTGCCAGGTTTCAGGAAAACTTTTTTGAAACCGTTAATGTGGGTTCTCCTGCTCAGTTTTATAGTATTTCCGCTGCTAACCTTAAAGTTTCGGAACTTAATAAAATGTCCGATTCCAGTGTTTTTTATGATTGCTTCAAAGTCAATTCGATTAATAACAATGGTATTGCCATTAGCGATCCATATCCCAACGGAAAACCTAATTTTTTTATCACCTCAAAAAATAGAAAATTGGTGGATGATCCGCTGCGAAAGCTCCCAACTTATGAGAAAGGTGAAGCGCATTTTGCAGCGAGCAATTCCAATGTTGCCATGCATCGTAACAAAGTATGGATTGCTACAGGTGGCACAAAAGCTAGAATTTTCAAATTCGATTGGAAGTCGCCTTACGTTTGGGAGGTTTATGAAACACCTTTTGTGCAAGGTTCATCCTCCCAAGGGATTTATGCGATAGATTTTGCAGATGAAAATTTCGGAATCGCTGTGGGAGGCGATTATACCAAACAATCCGAAAATATTAACAACATCGCCACCACAAAAGATGGTGGGAAAACATGGCAAATACAAGCTTCAGGACAAAATGCCGGTTACTCCACTTGTGTGAAAATAAAACCAAAATCCAAAGGGAAAGAGATTGTAGCATTGGGCGACCAACACATCAGCTACTCTAACGATTACGGGAAAACTTGGACAAAAATCTCCGATGAAAAGGGATTTTATACGTTTGAGTGGCTAGATTCTAAAAGCTTAATATTAGCAGGTAAAGATAGAATCGTTAAATTGACTTTTCTAGATTATTAAAATGTAATAGTCTTTTTCAATATTTGCCGATCGAAAATCATATTTTATAATTAAGGCATCAAGATTCTATTTCGTACCTTTGCTATTCATAATTAATGTCAAAGTACGAGATGATTTCTTTAGTTGATAAATACAATATTCCAGGACCACGTTACACTTCTTATCCAACCGTTCCATATTGGGACGAAAGCACTTTTTCCACAGAAAAATGGAAGCAAAGCGTGATAAGAACTTTTAAAGATACGAATGCCAAAGAAGGTATTTCCATTTATATCCATTTACCATTTTGTGAGGCTTTATGTACATTTTGTGCGTGTCACAAACGCATTACCAAACAACATTCTGTTGAAGTTCCGTATTTAGAATCTGTGATTAAAGAATGGAAACTTTATTTAGAATTATTTGATGAAAAACCGATTCTTAAAGAATTACATCTTGGTGGAGGTACACCGACTTTTTTCTCTCCAGAAAATCTGAAACGACTTTTAGAAAGTATTTTTGAAACGGTAGAAATTGCAGAACATCAAGAATTTTCTTTTGAAGGTCATCCTAATAATACTACAAAAGAACATTTGCAAACGCTGTATGATTTAGGTTTTAGACGTGTAAGTTTTGGCGTTCAGGATTACGATATCAAAGTTCAGAAAGCCATTCATCGTGTTCAACCTTTTGAAAATGTTGAAAATGTAACCCAATGGGCGCGTGAGATTGGTTATAAAAGTATTTCGCACGATTTGGTATTCGGATTGCCACATTCCAATTGGGAAACAACCGAATATACAATCCGCAAAACTTTAGAATTAAAACCTGACCGGTTGGCATTTTATTCTTATGCACATGTGCCTTGGATAAAAGGTGTTGGGCAGCGTGGTTTCGATGAGAAAGATTTGCCTTCTGGCGAAGAAAAACGTAAACAATACGAAAACGGAAAAAAATTATTAGAAGAACTTGGCTACATCGAAGTAGGAATGGACCATTTTTCTTTGGAAGCAGACGACTTGTACCAGTCCTTGGTTCAGAAGAAATTGCACCGTAATTTTATGGGTTACACTTCTAGCAAAACACAATTGATGGTTGGACTTGGTGCTTCTTCGATTTCGGATTCTTGGTATGCTTTTGGACAAAACGAAAAGTCGGTTGAAGCTTATCAAGATTTGGTGGAAAAAGGAGAAATACCAGTTGTTAAAGGTCATATTTTGGATCATGAAGATTTGGTGATTCGTCGTCATATTCTCAATTTGATGTGTCAGTTGGAAACAACTTGGGATGCCCAAACCCGTTTCCCTGAACTCGAAAATGCTTTGGAAATTTTGAAAGAAATGGAAAGTGATGGTTTGGTAGAGTTTGACGAAAATCAAATCAAGATTACTGAGAAGGGAAGGGCTTTCACGCGAAATGTTGCTATGGTTTTTGATCTTCGTATGATGCGCAACAAACCGGAAACCCGAATTTTTTCGATGACGATATAAATAAAACTCCGACTTAATTTTAAGTCGGGGTTTTATTTTTGGAATTTAATTATTCAATACTAATTTTCTGGGAATATATTTTGTTGTTGTTATTCTTTAAAGTCCCAAAATAAATAGCTTTTGGTAAAGTAGAAATATCAATTGCATCATTTTCTTTGACATTGTTTCTGGTCAATACGAGTTTTTTTGCCTCATTATAAGGATCAAAACTTACGATATTGGTGCGTTTTGGCTTTTGTTGGATTTGGATAGCGTTTTGTCGAGTCTTAACAGAATGATTTGTTCTTAAATTTGTTGTTTTTAAGTTGTGGATTTTTTCAATTGAATGTTTGAGGATTGATAAGAATGAAAGATATAAGCCTTGAAATGAAAAATTAGGTTTTGTAATACTTTGATATTTAATATTTTGTGGATTTGGTGAAATCTGAAAAATGTATTATTCCTAAGTTTTTAATAAAAATATTTAATAATTCTCATTAATAAATTACAAGTAAATCTTCCGATGTAATTGGAAATAAATAGATTCGGGTGTTAAAAATTCATAAAATATCAAAAAATCATTATATTTGCCGACTAAATTAATTAATATATATTAAGAAAATGCAAGGAAAAGGACTCGTTACATTGGTTGCTATCGTGCTGGGACTTATTTGTCTTAATGAGCTTTTGCCATCTTTCTATGCTAACAAAATAGAAAAAGAGGCATTGGCTGTTGCTGGCGATAACCAACAAAAATACCAGGAGGAAATTGCAAGATTATCTAAAGATACGTTGAATTTAGGCTTTACTAAACTTAACTATACAGATGCTAAAGCTAAAGAAATGAAGCTTGGTCTTGACCTTAAAGGTGGTATTAACGTGCTTTTGGAAATTAACCAAAGAGACTTGGTGAATGACTTAACAAACTATTCAACAAATCCTGTGTTAATCGAAGCACTTAACAGAACTGAAAAAGTACAAAGAAGCTCAACCAAGAACTTTATTGATGACTTCTTTACTCAGTTTGATTTAGTGAACAAAGAAAAAGCTACAAACTTAAAACTTGCAGATCCTGAAATCTTTGGGAATACCAATCTTACAGAGATTAAGTATAATACGCCAGACGATCAGGTAAAAGATATTGTAAGAAAGAAAATTGACCAATCTGTAGGATTCGCGTACGAAGTTATCCGTACACGTATTGACAAGATGGGCGTTACACAACCCAACGTACAACGTGTCGCTGGTACAGGTCGTATCCTAGTAGAGATGCCAGGTATCAAAGACATCGATAGAGTTAAAAAGATGTTGGCGACTTCGGCTAAACTACAATTCTGGGAAGTACAACAAGTTCCGGAAGTGTATCCATATTTTGAACAATTGGGACAATTGGTTCGTGCAAAAGGTGATTCTATGGGTGTTAAAAATAACACGGACTTAGTGAAACTTATGCAGATTAATACACTAAGATCGAATGGTGTTGCTAATGTTAAATTGTCGGATACTGCGATTGTTAATAAAATTATTAACAGCGAAGTCGCTATTGCTGCAAGACCAACCAATATTAAGTACACCCAATTCATGTGGGGTTACAAACCAGAAAAAGAAGATCCTAACAATCTTGTACTCTATGCCATAAGAGGTAATATCAACCAAAAAGCGCCGGTAGATGGTGCGGTAGAAAGCTCTAATGTAAACTATGACCAGATCGGACGTATCGTTGTAGATATGCAAATGGATTCTAAAGGTGCTAAAGAGTGGAAAACCATGACTGGGAAAAACATCAACAAGCCTGTTGCTGTTACTCTAGATGGTAGAGTATATACTGCTCCTAACGTACAAAGTGTAATCCCGGATGGTAGAACACAAATTTCTGGTAATTTCTCTCAACAAGAAGCTAAAGATCTCACAGACGTTCTAGGTGCAGGTAAATTACCAGCAGGTGCTAAAATCGTTCAGGCTGATGTTGTAGGACCTTCGTTGGGTGCTGAGTCTATTCAGGCGGGTGTTATATCATTCCTTATCGCATTTGCGGTTATCATTATTTATATCATTTTCTATTATGGAGGTGCAGGTATTTATGCCGTTATCGCGATGGTGATTAACCTGTTCTATATCTTCGGAATTATGGACTCTCTAGATGCGACACTTACGCTTCCTGGTATTGCAGGTATCGTATTGTCTATGGCAATGGCAGTAGATGCTAACGTCATTATTTATGAAAGAACCAAAGAAGAACTTTTCCGTGGCAAGTCTATTTTAGAAGCTTATAAAGATGGTTTCAAACATGCATTATCGGCGATTATTGATGGTCACCTTACGACTTTGATTACGGCAATTATCCTTTACATCTTTGGTACAGGACCTATCCAAGGTTTTGCGGTAACGCTTATCATTGGTTTGATTATGACTTTGTTCACATCAGTTCTTTTGTCAAGATTGATGATTTTCAACAGATTAAGCAAAGGTAAATCGCTTTCTGTATGGACACCAATGACGAAAAATGCATTCCGTAACGTATGGATTGACTTTATTGGAAAAAGAAAATATGCTTATATCTTCTCAGCAGTTTTAATGATAATCAGTATTGCATCTATTGCTGTTAATGGGTTCAAATTCGGTATCGACTTTACAGGTGGACGTAACTATGTGGTACGTTTCGAAAAACCAGTCGATGCAGAAAAAATTGAATCTAGCATTGCCAAACTAATGCAAACAGAAGATGGTAAAAACTCTGCTGTAGAAGCTAAAACATTCGGTAGTGGTAGCCAACTTAAGATCTCAACAGATTACCTTATTGATGACGAATCTTTAGCAGCTGACCAAAGTGTAGAACAAAAAATCTACGAAGGCGTAAAAGCACAACTTCCAGCTAATATGACTTTAGCAGATTTCAAAGCAGCAGACAAAGACCATGCAGGTATTGTATCCTCAACAAAAGTAGGACCTACGGTAGCAGATGATATCAAAACAGGAGGTATGTTAGCCGTACTGGCATCATTAGTCGGTATCTTTATCTACATCTTGGTGAGATTCGACAAATGGCAATTTTCTCTAGGTGCAGTTGTAGGTTTATTCCATGATACAGTTGTTATTCTGGGTGTATACTCATTATTCTATAAGATTGCACCATTTAATATGGAGATCAATCAAGACTTTATTGCTGCAATTCTTACCGTGATAGGTTACTCGATTAACGATACCGTAATTATCTTTGACCGTATCCGTGAGTATATCCGTGAGAAAAAATCAATTACATTGGCAGGATTGTTCGACGACTCTATCTCAAGTACAATCGGTAGAACATTCAATACCTCATTCACAACGATTTTGGTTATCCTAGCGATTTTCATCTTCGGTGGCGAAAACCTTAGAGGCTTTATGTTCTGTCTATTGGTAGGTATTGGTTTCGGGACATATTCATCTATTTTCATTGCGTCAGCAACCGCTTACGATTTCTTAAAAGGAAAGAAAAAAGAAGATACGCCACATGGCAAAACAACAGTAGATAATCCTTTGGTTAATCAATAATCAAACAACTTGATACAAAAAACCTTCAGCACAGTTCTGAAGGTTTTTTTTGTTTGGGCGCCATTTCCGGCTGTCACTAGTCGCTGCGCCGCGCCTTGGCTAATGCCCGCGCCTGCGGCGCGAGCTCCAACAGGCCGTTCCATCCGGGGCGCACCAGCTTTGCGTATATTTTTAATACCCATTTTAATAGACTATTTATACCTTATAAATTTAGCAAGCTTGGTAATGCTCGATAGCAAGCTTGGTAATATCCAATAGCAAGCTTGGTAATGCTCGATAGCAAGCTTGGTAATGTTCAATAGCAAGCTTGATAATGTTCAATAGCAAGCTTGATAATACTCAATAGCAAGCTTGCTATTAATTTAAAACAAGTTTTCAGTTAGAATTATAATTTACAATTGATAATTTGTAATTCACAATTCGTAACTTCGCAACGCATGAAAAAGAAGCAAAAATCAGCCGCTATCGGCTTTATATTCATTACGTTATTAATAGATATAACAGGCTGGGGAATTATTATTCCAGTAGTTCCGAAGCTTATCCAAGAGCTTATCCATGCAGATGTTAGCGAAGCTGCACGCTATGGCGGATGGCTGAGTACGCTTTACGCGGTGATGCAGTTTTTGTTTGCTGCAGTATTAGGAGGGCTAAGTGACAAATTCGGGCGTCGCCCCATTATTTTAGCATCATTATTAGGATTTGCAATTAACTTTTACATTCAAGCCATCGCGCCGACAATATTTTGGTTGTTTGTAGGACGTGTATTTTCGGGCATTACAGGCGCAAGCATTACAACAGCCAGTGCTTATATTGCAGATGTATCGACAGACGAAGACCGTGCGAAGAATTTTGGATTAGTAGGGGCAGCATTTGGTTTAGGATTTATTATAGGACCTGTCATTGGAGGTGTTTTAGGACAATATGGTTCGCGTGTTCCATTTTATGCAGCATCAGGATTGTGTCTGGTCAATTTCCTTTACGGCTTGTTTGTTCTTCCTGAAAGTTTACCGAAAGAAAATCGCAGAAACTTCGATTGGAAACGTGCCAATCCTATCGGTGCACTTATGGGATTAAAACGCCATCCCGAACTTTTAGGTCTTATTGCAGCTTTAGTTTTGGTGTATATCGCGGGACATGCTATGCAAACCAACTGGACATTTTTCACAATGTACAAATTCAATTGGAGCGAACGACTGATAGGGATTTCATTGGGTGTTTCTGGTCTTATGGCGGCTTTGGTACAAGGTGTTCTGATACGTTATTTGCAGCCTAAATTGGGTAACGAAAGAAGCATTTATTATGGATTAATATTATATTCTATCGGGATGTTGTTGTTTGCATTTGCTAGCGAAAGTTGGATGATGTTTGCATTTTTGGTGCCTTATGGTTTAGGTGGAATTTGTGGTCCTGCTTTACAATCGGTGATTTCGTCTCAGGTCCCGAATAGTGAACAGGGAGAATTGCAAGGGGCTTTAGCGAGTTTGGTAAGTTTGACCTCTATTGTTGGACCACCTTTGATGACTAATATTTTCTTTTATTTTACACACGACAGTGCGCCTTTCAAGTTTGCAGGTGCGCCATTCTTTTTAGGTTTTATTTTAATGGGAATAAGTGCTGCTGTGGCTTATTATAGTTTTGTCCATAATAGAAAGCTTAAAGAAAAGAAAAATAAAATGTCTTAGTTATAACTCGTAATTCGTTAGTTTCTTAAGAAATATTTAAGCCAAATATTTAGAATCGATTTAATAATGTTTTGTAAGTTTGCACAATGGAATTAAGTTTTGGTGAAATGCTTATGATAGCTTTGGCTATCATTGTTTTATTTGGACCGGACAAACTGCCGGAAATTGCCCGTGGTTTGGGACAAGGTGTTCGTAAAATGCGTGGTGCAGTGGATGATATCAAAACCGAAATTATGAAAGAAGCGGATAATCCTGTTGCCGAAATCAAAAAGGAAATTGACAAGGTGAAGCAATCTGTACAAGATTATAATCCAGTTAATGATCTTAAAAAAACGGTGTCCCTAGAGGAAGATAAACCTAAAGTTGATCCGCTGAATGATGAACACGAAGGTCCTGTAAGTCGATAATATGCACGAATTAATAGAGAAAGATAGAGCGCTTTTAGTGTTTCTGAATAATCTTGGCAATGTAGGAAGTGATCCTTTTTGGTTGTTGATTACTGGCAAATGGATTTGGATTCCGTTGTATATTATTTTTCTTTATTTACTTTTCAAAACCTATAAGCCAAAATCCCTGATATTCATTGTTGTTTTTATTGCTTTAGGAATAACTTTTACAGACCAAATTGCTGGTGTTTTCAAATATGGAATTGCGCGACTGCGACCTTGTCACGATGAAGAGTTAATTCCACAATTAAGAATGATAACTTGTGGCGGAAAGTATGGTTTTTTCTCATCACATGCTGCCAATAGCTTTTTTATCGCAACTTTTCTAAGCATACTTTTAGCCAAAAAATACCGATGGCTTCCGATGGGCGTTTTTATTTGGGCAAGTTTTATTTCATACAGCCGCGTTTATCTCGGGGTACATTTCCCATTAGATATTATTTTCGGTGCTTTGGTAGGTTTTTTATCAGGCGGATTGTTTGCTGAGTTTACCAAAATTGTTCTTAGAAAACAACAAGTAATCTAACCTGTTGTGCATTTTGAAGTAAAGTAAAAAGTGATTGATAACCAGCAGTGTTTCATTACTTTAGTATAGCTTATATAAAATGAAAGCAGTTGTTTAATTTTAAAAGGACTTTTTTTTGAACAAAACTTTGTTTATCATTGCGATAATTTAAGTGCAAAGCAAGACAAGACAAGAATTATTCAATACCATATTGAAAATAGGTATAAACAACGACGTTACACTTATTTACTAAATACAAAAAGGAAAAATGCACAATGATTAGGTAACCTAGTCTTAATTAATCGTTGTGATAAGGTTTTCCTTGCAGAATTGTTGCGGCACGATAGATTTGTTCCACAAAAAATAAGCGTATCATTTGATGTGTGAAGGTCATTTTGGAAAGTGATATTTTTTCGTTCGCTATTTGATAGATGTCATCAGAAAAACCATAAGCACCGCCCACCAAAAAATGAATTTTCTTGATAGAGCTACCCATCCAAAAATCAATTTTTTGTGAAAACTCTCTACTCGTGAATTGTTTACCTTTTTCGTCGAGCAGAATGACCAATTCGCCAGCTTCGATATGATGTTTAAAAAGTTTGGCTTCTTCTTTTTTAAGCGCTTCTGGACTTAGTTTTTTTACATTTTTAACATCAGGAATTTCTACAAGACAAAAATTCCAATGCTTGGGAAGTCTTGGGATGTAATAGTTGATGAGATTACTGATTTCTTTGTCATCGGTTTTGCCGATGCAGAGGAAATTAATTCGCATTTAGTATATTTGTTTGTGCAATAAAAAGCTATGGCTAAAAAATTACCCAAATTTATTATAAAAATTCGAGATTTTCTGGATGGTATCCATATTCCAGGTTTGGGTATATCATTACTGCAAATGATGAAGGTCTATTTTGCGGGGATTTTTAATAATCCTTTGGGCAAGCAGGCGGCAAGTATATCATGGAGTTTCTTTTTGAGTCTTTTCCCGATGATACTATTCATGTTTTCTATTTTGCCATACATGCCACATTATGATAAGTTACAGTTCTATATTTTTGAAGTGCTGATGGACAATGTCTTTCCGTCTCACATGCAGCAAGACGTCAGCGATTATATCCAAAATAATATTGTCCCAAATATGAAGGGCATTAGCAATCTCACGATTTTGTTGGTGTTTGTTTTCGGGACCAATGGTGCTTTTAGTTTAATCAATGGTTTTAATCATAACACCGAACTGCAACGTGGTTTTATCAAAGAATATGCTTTGGCAATGCTCATTACTTTAGCATTTATGAGCTTAGCATTGCTTTCCGTTTTTGGGATTTATTACAGCGAGGTGGTACTCAAACTTTTTACGCCAGAATATAACATCAGTTGGTTGGTCGATAACTTGTCCAAAATTATTGGATTTATCTCATTTCCGTTATTTTACTTTATCCTATTGGCTTTGTTTTATTGGGTAGGCTGTCTTAAAATTACTAAGTTTTCTGAAGCCATTCCTGGTGCGATTTTAACGACTATTTTATTTGTTATCTTAACCTATGGTTTTGCGATTTATGTGGCTAAATTTGCGCGTTACAATGTACTTTATGGATCCATTGGGTCTATTATATTGGTGATGGTTTGGGTAAATATCAATGTAATGCTTATCCTTCTTGGTAACGAATTGAATCTCGCTATTAAAAAAGTAAAACTCGAAAATATCATTCAGCAAGAGATGATTGTTCATGAAGAGCATGCAGAATCTCTATCAGAAAATCTGGATTAAAATTACCTAGAACTCGGTATGTTTTTTTAAAAAACATAATATATTTTTGAAATCAAATAATATACTATGAAAAAAATTACATTAGTTCTCACATTAATCTTTTCAATTTCAATTTTGAATGTAAGTTGTTTTGAAGATCTTTTTGGAGAAAGAGATGATGAGACGACTTCTACATCTTCGAGCAATACAAATGAAAGACCAGGTTATGACTACAGCTTTACATGTCCTGGTGGTACAAAAAGCAGCGTTCCCATTCCAAAAGGATCAGAGAAATGTCAAAAAGCACAAGAGTATTTTGCAAGAACTTACGGATGTAATGATGCTGATAATTTTAATACCGCTAATTGTCGAGTATGCAAGGATTGTAATTGGCAAAACTACTGCTCTGTCTGTAATTAAAATTTTTCTAATACAAAAACGACTGAAGATATTCAGTCGTTTTTGTATTAATTGTTTTTTGCTTTATCAAGATTTACTTTTAATAGAAAAAATCCAGCAACGCCCGAAATTAAGGATGCAAGAAGAATTGCAACTTTAGCTTCATTTTGATAATCGACATGTCCAGGGAAAGATAAAATCGCTAAGAAAATTGACATTGTAAATCCGATTCCCGCCAACAGGGCAACACCAAAGATAGAGTTCCAGTTGCTTCTCTCCGGAAGACTGCTTAGTTGAAGTTTAATAGCGATGTAGGAAAACAAACTGATTCCGATAAATTTTCCGAATATTAGGCCGCCCATAATTCCGTAAGATAAAGGATTGAAAAAGTTATTAAAAACTTGTGGGTCAATCATAATATTGGTATTTGCAAATGCAAAAACAGGCATAATAAAATAAGAAACAGGCTTGTGAAGACTGTGTTCAATACGTTTTAATAAAGAGCCACGATTGGTTTTGTTTGGAATACAAAATGCCAGAATAACGCCGGCAATTGTCGCGTGTATCCCAGAATGATGCATAAAATACCACAACAATAATCCTGGAATAATATAGAAAATAGGCTGAGAAACTTTTTTAAGGTTAAGAATAATTAGCAATACGACAATCGCTAAACAATATCCCAAATACAGCCAATGTAAAGAAGTCGTATAGAAAATTGCAATTACCAATATCGCGCCCAAGTCATCCACAATAGCCAAAGCCGCTAGAAAAACCTTCAACGATATAGGAACGCGTTTTCCCAATAATGAAAGAATTGCTAAAGAAAAAGCAATATCGGTAGCCATCGGGATTCCCCAACCAGCATGATATTCGGTGTCGTGATTGATAGCAAAATAGATTAAAGCAGGAACAAGCATTCCTCCGATTGCAGCAAAAATCGGGAGAGAAGCTTTTTTGATGTCCGATAATTCGCCTTCGAGGATTTCTCTTTTTATTTCAAGTCCTACCAAAAGGAAAAATACCGCCATAAGGCCATCATTAATCCATGTAGCGAGAGAGTATTGCAAATGCAGACTTTCGAAACCGAAAGGATGTGCTAGTAGTTCCGCAAAAAGTTCTCCCGCGGAGGAATTTGCAATTAACAATGAGAAAATTACACAAATGATAAGGATAACGCCAGAAGACTGCTCTGACCCAAAAATGCTCTTTAATTTTAATTTCAAAACTTTTATTTTACGAGGCGTTTTACTTTATTAACGCCATTAATATTCTTTAGTTGTCGGAAGGTTTCATCCAACTGATTTCTATTACGGACTTCAAGATTTATTGTGCCAGTGAAAATTCCGTCGTTAGACGCAATAGACATCGACTTCATGTCCATCTCCATAGAGTTGCTGATCACGGCTGTAATATCGTTAATCATACCCATTCTGTCCAGACCTTCAATCTCGATTTGGATTCTGTTTTTGAAGCTTTCGGCATTTACCCATTTAGCCACCAAAACACGATAATCATAGTTGGCACGTAGGTTAATCGCATTGGGACAATTGTCGTTGTGGACTTTAATGCCTTCCGAAATGGTAATAAATCCAAAAATCTTGTCACCAGGAATTACCGTACAACATTTTGCAAAACTATAATTCAGTTTTTCTTCATCTTTTCCAAATACAATCAGGTCAAGATCTTGCGCTTGGGTGTCGTTTTCGATATTGACTTTGGAGGTTGGTGATTTTCTGAAACGTTGCAAAATATTGCTAAAGAGACTTCTCCCTTCCAGATATCGTCGAAGGTCCCCTATGTCATAAGTGCCATCTTGGAATCCTAAAAAGACATCTTGCGAGGTTTTTAAATTTAGGAATTTCTGAAGTTTATTAATTTCTTCATCATTGAAATTAAGTTTTGCATGGCGCATTTTACGTTGCAAAATTTCTTTGCCTTCTGTTGTGCGCGTGTTTTTTTCTGAATTAAGAATGGTCTTAATCTTCGATTTTGCTTTTGATGTTACTACAAAATCCAACCAATCGGATTTTGGTTTTTGGTTTTGCGAAGACAAAATATCCACTTGGTCGCCGTTTTGCAAAACGTAACTTATCGGCACCAATTTGCCATTAACTTTTGCACCAAGACATTTCATTCCCAAATCTGAGTGTACCGCAAAAGCGAAATCCAGAGCTGTTGCACCAGTTGGCAAAATTTTAATTTCTCCTTTTGGTGTAAATACAAAAACTTCCTTAGAATAAAGATTAAGTTTGATATTATCCAAAAGCTCCGAGGTTGATAGATCTTGTTGTTGCTCGAGAACTTCACGGATTTCGGTCACCCAACGGTCAAAATTTTGGTCGTCAGAATTTTTGTAACCTTCTTTGTAACGGTAATGCGCAGCGACACCTTTTTCGGCAATTTCGTCCATACGCTCGCTGCGGATTTGCACTTCTATCCATTTTTTATCAGGCCCCATCACGGTAAGATGCAAACTTTCATAGCCAGTTGACCTTGGCTGTGAAATCCAGTCGCGCATTCGCGAAGGATTGCTACGGTAAAGATCGGTTACAATGGAGTAAATTTTCCAAGCAAGGAACTTTTCATTTTTAGCGTCAGATTTATAAATAATTCGGATGGCGTAGTTGTCAAAAACCTCTTCGAACGTTACGTTCTGCTTCATCATTTTACGATAAATAGAACTTATAGCTTTCGCGCGACCTTTTATTTTGAAGTTGAGTCCTTCTTCTTTCAGCTGTTCAGAAACTTCTTTTTTAAATTCTTGAATATATTTGTCGCGACTTTCTTTTGCAAGCTCGAGTTTGCTGACAATTTCGTTATATACTTCGGGGTTATTATATTTTAGAGAAAGGTCTTCCAGCTCGGATTTGATGTTGTAAAGCCCAAGACGATGCGCCATAGGGGCGTAGATATAGACGGTTTCCGAGGCTATTTTCTGTTGCTTGTCGGGACGCATACTTTCCAGCGTTCTCATATTATGAAGACGGTCGGCAATTTTTATTAAAATTACACGGAAGTCTTCTGATAAAGTCAAAAGCAACTTACGATAATTCTCAGATTGTATGGAAATGTTTTGGTTATTCATGACCGATATTTTGGTCAAACCATTCACAATATCCGCAATCTTTTTTCCGAAGATTTTTTTGATATCTTCATAGGTATATTCCGAATCTTCGATAACGTCGTGTAGCAGGGCACAAGCAATACTTGTCGCACCAAGACCAATTTCGTTGGCAACAATTTTTGCCACTTCTATTGGATGATAGATGTAAGGTTCTCCCGTTTTTCGTCGTTGATCTTTGTGCGCGTCCAATGCAATATCAAAGGCTTTGCGGATCAACTTGTTTTGATCTTCGTCTAAAGTTCGATATGTATTGGCTATCAGGTCTTTATAGCGGGCAAGGATCTCCTTGTTTTCTTTTTCTAAATCGTAAGCCATGATTTGTGTAATGAAGCTACTAATTTAAGAAAAAAATCAAGTTTTGTTCAAGTTTTTGAGATAGAATCTTTGGTTTTTTCAGCGATTAACAATAAGTTTTCGAAGTTTTGGAAAATAAGTAGATATTAAGCACTGTGTTTGATTTTCAAGATTTTTTTTGATTTTAAAATTAATCCTTGACAATCGCGTACAAAACATGATTTTGATACTTATCGCCTTTTTTAGAATTGGCTTTCAAAATACCTTCCATCGTCATTCCTGCTTTTTGCATAACTTTTCCTGAAGCGGGGTTGAAATCAAAATGTGTTGCAAAAATTCTTTTGAGATGTAAAGTTTCAAAACCGAAATCTATAATGGCTTTTACAGCTTCGGTTGTGTAGGCGTTGTTCCAAAAGTTGATGTCCATCCAATAGCCTAGTTCGGCTTTGTTAAAAGCTTTGTCAATGTTTAAGTCGATGCCGCCAATGATTTGATTATCTTCTTTTAGTCGAATAGCGAATATATAATGATTTTGATTTTTAAAACCGTTTTCGGAGAGATTTATCCAAAATTTTGCACTTTCTGTTGTGTATGGGAAAGGCATGTTTAGTGTGTTTTCCGAATAGATTTTGTTATTAAGGATTTTTACAATGGATTCTATATCGCTGTCGTGTGGTTGGTTCAGAATAAGGCGTTCGGTTTCTATTTTTGGAAAATCCATGCTTTGTTTTTTATTTAATTTAAAAATAATAAAACCTGCCGAATAGACAGGTTTTAATTTATGAAAATTGTTTTTTTCTTAACCAAAAGAATAGGCCTCCTAATAAACCTAAAATCCCAAGTGGTAGCAGAAGGTTGATCCATTGCCAATTTTGGCGTTCTCCATCAATACGTTGTTTGTCTAATAGTCGCATTTCGAGATTTCGGTTGCGCAATGCCATAAGGTTGGAGTCGTCCAAAAGGTAATCTAGTGCGTTTCTCAAAAACTGCTCGTTACCATAACGTTGTTGGGTTAAGTAATCGAATCCTAGTGGCATGGCTTGGCCTTTCACCGTTTGGTTTTTGGCACCGTCACCGTCGGCGATGACAATCATTTTGTTATTTTGACTTTGGGTTTTAAAATCGGGATAAGCATTTTTCTCACTTCTTGTTGCATAAGCAGATTGGAATTTTCCTTCCAAAGAAACCGCAAATATCTTGGGTGTAGAAGCTTGTTCCATAATGCCAAGGCTATCCATTTTTATCATTTCGGATAAGGCAACATAATTCGGGACAGTCTTGGTTATAGTTCTGTCGCTGGATTCAAACAACACATTGAATTTTACATTCTTTCGGGATAAGGTGTCGATAGAAGTTGGGAATTCGAATTTTACGGGATTAATGTTCTTAGTAATGGCATTTTGATTTTGTGAAATCCCGAGTGGAAAATAGGGCCACATCAAATTGGTGAATTGTGGGTTGCCTGCGATCTCTCCAGTTTTGAGACGGATGATAGCGGATTGTTTCATGTCTTTTACCAAACCTGGATTGACACGAACACCATAACTGAACATCATGTCTGTAAGATTTATATCAACAGGGAAAGCCATAATGTTTTTGGAACGGAAAAGCGTATCCATTTCAGCATTAACAGCATCGAGCATCCAGAGGCTTTTTCCACCATTCATGATGTATTGGTCGAGGATTATTTTTTCGTTTGTCGTAAAGGCTTTTCGTGGTTTTGCAACGACGATGGCATCCATTTGTTTAAGCTTCGGAACATCGGCAAGACTTAGTTCTGTTTTGTTTTCTGGGATAATAGGTCCAATATTATAATTTTCCAAAGCCATGTCGATAAAACTGGTGAACTCTTGTCGTCCCAATTCGTCTTGATTAACCAAAAAACCAATATTTTTTTTAGTTTCTTCGGTTATTGCTTTGATGTTAGAAGCGAAGTTGTATTCGAGGTTTTCGATGGATTTGTTAAGCTGCTCGTTGGAGTCGATGCCGGCTTGTTGGATAATCAACGGGATGGAAAATCCGTAATTATCATAGGTGATCGCGGCATAAGGATAAAGTACAATATTGGTGATTTTTCCGTCTTTGATGTCTGGTAACATCGATGGTTGCATGCCCATAGCTTGTAGGGTATCCATTGGGATTTTTTCAGCAATTGGATCACGGAATTTATAATCGATTTTTGGATTTATTTTTCGAAATTCTTCCAAAATAAATTTGGTTTCGTTTTGTAATTGTTTGAAAGAAGCGGGGAAATCACCATCAAGATAAACTTCGATTGTGATGGGTTTTTTAACCGATTCCAAAGTTTTTACGGTGGCATCAGAAAGCGTATAGCGTTTTTCTTGAGTCAAGTCGAATCTTTTATAAAATACGCCAAAAACGCCTAATATTAAAAGAAGTCCTACAAGGATGTATATGATTTTGTTTTTGTTCATTTCTAAAAAAATATTGAGAGTCTTACTTCTTTTTTAATACCGAAAATTCAGCGGTTTTAAGACAAATTAATATCACCAAAACGAAATAAAATAAGTCCCGCGTGTCAATTAATCCTCTTGTGAATGATGTGAAATGTTGATAAAATCCTAAGTTTTGTAAAATAAAATCTGCGGATCCGAGAAGTTTGTAACTCGCCAATTGTTCTATCCCAAAATACATTACAAAACATAGCAAAACTCCGATAAGGTAAGCCATGATTTGGTTAGACGAGAAAGAAGAAGCCAGAATTCCTAAAGCAGAAAAACCGCCTATCAAAACAATAAGTCCAAAATAGCTTCCCATAGTCATTCCCATATCAATATTTCCAGCAGGAACGCCCAATGTGTAAACGGTGTAGAAATAAATAAGCGACGGAATTAAACACAAAATCCCAATCGTCCATACCGAGAAAAATTTGCCATTAACGATATCAGCAATTTTTAAAGGTTGCGAAAATAACCAAAGCAAAGTTCCGGATTGTTGTTCTTCTGCCAAGCTTCGCATGCTTAAAGCGGGAATGATGAACATTAACAACCACGGCGCTAACACAAAAAAACTTTGTAAAGAAGCACTGCCGATATCTAGAATGTTGAAGCTGTTTTCGAAGAAAAATAAAAATAAAGCCGAGATAAAACTAAAAGCGGCGATGATCATCCATGCGCTCCAGTTTCCAAAATAGCTCCAAAGTTCTTTTTTAAATAATGCAAACATGCGTTTTGTATAATTTATAGTTTTGGTATTTCTAAGATATTCAATTTTTCACCAATTATTTTTTTCCTTTGTTTACCAATTTTACTGTTGCCATAATAAGCATTATTATAACGATAAAGCCTACTAATAATTGCCACCAATAATCGATGATATATGATTTTAGAATAACTGTGAAAACAACACCGAACAAAATGAAAGTCGCAATCTCATTGAATTGTCGTAGTTTGATATTAGCTGTGTCCAGGCTTTGTCCATCTAAGAGTTGAAGACTTTTGGTCTTTTTCCAACTCCAGATATGATAGGCGAGAAGTCCAAGGAGAAAGGTTAATTTTAAATGAAACCAAGGCATTTTCATAAGGCTGGGGTTGAGTCCAATCATCGTAATGCCACTTATTAACATGATAATTCCGGCTGGGATGATGATGATATTCCATAATCTTTTTGTCATAAAAGCATATTGGTGACGAAGGATATTTTGTTTTGGGTTTTCAAAAGTATCTGTGTCTTTGTAGTACACAAAAATTCTTACCAAATAAAAAATTCCCGCAAAATAGCTCACCATGAAAATAATGTGGATCGCTTTGATAATCAAATAAAGCACGTGATAAATTTTTGCAAATATACTTATTTAAAGAATTTCAGATTCTATGAATTGCTAAATATGCTCAATTTCTTTAAATGTAAATAATTTATCTTAAGTTTGTGAAAATTAAAATAAAATAATTAATATGAAGAGAGTTTTACAAGTGGTTTTCTTGTTTTTTGTGTTTTCGTTATCGTTGGGTCAGTCGGCTCAGTTGGTGGGTAAGAAAATTGCGGATTACAAATCGAGCAAACAAAGTTTTACCACTTACAATTTGTTTCAGCAAAGTAATGCTTTGGCAAAACAAGCGAAATTTCAATTGGCGGCAAGAGATGCGATTGCATTGGATCTTAACAAAGTACAGCTGAAAGAACTGGTGGCAAAAAGACCAACAGCTGTAGAAATTTCTGTTCCGTTTCGAGATAAAGAGATTACTTTAGAATTAATTCAAAATGATATTTTCGGAGGTCAGAATAATTTAACAATTCAAACGGATCAAGGTGAGTTTAAATCTTACAAACCGGGTGTTTATTATCAAGGTATTATTAAAGGCGATCCGACGTCGGTGGTAGCATTTAGCTTTTTTGAAGACGATGTTGTAGGTCTTGCCTCAGATCTTAAAGTGGGAAATATTGTGGTTGGAAAAGCAATAGATTCTGAAGATTTTTTAATTTATTCGGATTCAACCTTGACGGGTGCTAGCCCTTTTGTTTGTAAAGCTGATGAGTTGATGGAAAATCAAAGTCAGAATTTTTCTTTTGATCCATCTACTGTTAATAAAAAAGCGGAAACTACAGAAAATTGTGTACGTGTTTACTACGAAATTTGTAATAAACCTTACAAGCAAAACTCTAGTAATATTACAACAACGACCAATTGGATTACGGCGATTCATAATAATATAGGAACTTTGTATAATAATGACGGCGTGAAAATGTCGCTACACGAAATTTTTATCTGGACAACTGCAGATCCTTACACAGGCGATTATGGCGAAAATTTAGCACAATTCCGTGCAACGCGTACGACTTTTAATGGTGATTTAGCGCATTTGGTTAACTATCCATCAACTACGAGTGTGGCTTATCTTAACTCGCTTTGTTCAAATTCTAAATATGCCTACTCTGGAATTTCTATGAGTTATGCTTCTGTACCGACCTATTCTTGGACTATTATGGCAATGACGCATGAGATGGGACATTCTCTAGGTTCGCCTCATACGCATGCATGCGTTTGGAATGGTAATAATACGCCTATTGATGGTTGTGGTGCTGTAGGTGGTTTTTCTGAAGGTTGCGATGGTCCACTTCCTGCTAAAGGAACCATTATGAGCTATTGTCATCTTGTTGGAAGTGTTGGGATTAACTTGGCTTTAGGTTTTGGACCGCAGCCAGGCGCATTGATTCGTCAAACAGTAGATTCGAAATCTTGTCTTAATACAGATTGTATAACAGGTTGTAACCCTACCGTTTCGGCACTTCAGATGTCGAATATAACGAGCAATTCTGCAACAGCAACCATTGTTGATACAAAAGGTGGGACAGAATGGAAATATAGAATAACCAAGCCCGATGGCACTATTGTGAAATCCGGAATTGTTACTAATAAAGTTATTAATTTGACCAATCTGGATTCTAATACCTATTACTATGTTTTGGTGGGTGTTAATTGTGGCGGTGAGAATTCTTATGCGGCAAAACAACTTATTTTGACCGATGCGCAATGGTGTAATTCTAATCTTAAATTCACCGATACAGGAGGAGAAGCGGATAACTACGGTAATAGCGAAACTGTTATTAAAACCTTTACACCAGCTGATCCTAATGATAAAATTAAATTAACGTTCTCAGAATTTGTGACAGAGCAAGGCAGCGATTTTATGAGAATTCATAATGGTCCAAGTATTGGTTCTCAAGCATTTTTGGTGAATGGAAATGTTAATATATCAGGGAATTTGGATCTTGGAAGTTTCGAATCTACACACGAGACAGGCGCCATTACAATTAGATTTATTTCAAATGCATCTGTTGTTGAAAAAGGTTGGGTAGCACAGGTTGAATGCAAAAAATTGTCAAGTATAGATGTTAAAACAACAAGCTTTTCATTAGCACTTAATGCATCAAAAACCAGCCTGAATTTAAAATCTAATAAAACAATTGATAAACTTGAACTTTTTGATATGAATGGGAAACTTATTCACACATCGTTGGCATTGGATAAAAATTCCGAAATCGCGATTTCTCATTTGCCAGCAGGCGTTTATGTAGCATACGCTCATATTGATGGTCAAGTGATTTCGAAGAAATTTGTGAAATAAATTAAAATATATTCTTCTAAAAAAAACAAAAGCGCTTGTGAATAACGAGCGCTTTTTTTATTTATTTTTAAATCTTAAGAATCGAATTCGATATAGATCTTTTCGCCCATATTCATTCCGAATAAAGAGGCAGCGCCATTGTGAAGACTTCCTTTGTAGACAGTAAGTTCCAGAAGGTTGTTGTCGTTAAAGATGACTGCCGATTTGCCGTGATATTCGGCTTCGTCATCCCAGTCTGCCACAAGGTCTGTGTATTGATTGTAAATTTTGGTCAAAACGATATTCCTAAATTTTATAATAAAACTTGTTGCATTACTCATATGAAGCTCAAACAAGCTGCGATGTATATTGGAAACAACATTTCCAAAATTGTCCACATACATTACTTCGCCAATAATCATTTTTTCGGAAGCTTTGTAACTCGCATTTACAAAATAGGTTTCTTTGGTTTCGGTAATAAGTTTTCCGATAACTTCTGGCACGCCACCGTTATACAGATGTATGGCTGCTGGCACAAAAATATCTGTTGCGGTGAAGTTAATTGTATCATCAAACCTTTTATTTAAAGTAATTTCAAAAATATAATCAGGTTTAATATCAAAAAAAATAAGATTGAGAATACCATTGTCTGCTGCTAAAAAATAATGACCATCAATTTTGACTAAAATATTTTTTCGGTCTTTATGGAAAAAGCTGTCAACGCAAATAATATGGATGCTACCTTCAGGAAAATTTTTATAAGAACTTCTAATAACGTAAGCTGCCTGTTGAATGTTGTATGGCAAAATATCATGCGTGATGTCAACAAGTTTGATATCTTCATTCATGCTCAAAAGACTTCCTTTAATGCAAGCGACGCGGTGGTCGACAGTTCCGTAATCGGAAGTTAAACTTATTATAGGCATGCAATTTCTTTTGCGCAAAATTAATGATAAATATCTTCTCGGGTCAAGCATTTCGTCAAATCAATTCTTATATTTGTTAGGAATAACACAGTATTTTTTATGTACGAACTCAATTACGAAATTAATGACATAGACACCAAGATGTTTTATGGTGTACAAAATCAGTATTTTAATCTTATAAAATCCAGCTTTCCAACGCTCAAAATTACAGGTCGCGACAATTATATTTTTGCCATGGGAAATCAAGATACTTTGGATATTTTGAAAGGGCGACTAGATGATATGGTGTCCTTTATTTCCAAACATAATTCGATAGATCTTAAAAACGTTGAATCCATTCTTAAAATTAAAAATGAAGAAGAAAAACAATTGCTTTTTGATCAGAATATTATTGTAAAAGGCGTTAACGGAAAAGTTATAAAAGCTAAAACATCGAATCTTAAAAAACTGGTAAAAACGAGTGATAAAAAAGATATGGTGTTTGCTATTGGGCCTGCCGGGACAGGGAAAACCTACACGAGTGTTGCTTTGGCGGTGAAAGCGCTTCGCGATAAAGAGGTGAAACGTATTATTCTAACACGACCCGCTGTGGAAGCAGGAGAAAGTTTAGGATTTTTGCCTGGCGATCTTAAAGAGAAGTTGGATCCCTATTTGCAACCTTTATATGACGCTTTGCGCGATATGATTCCGCACGAGAAATTGGAAGCCTTTATAGAAAAAAAAGTCATCGAAGTGGCGCCTCTGGCTTTTATGCGCGGCCGTACCTTGGATGATGCTTTTGTGATTTTGGATGAAGCGCAAAATACGACACATTCTCAAATGAAAATGTTCCTCACCAGAATGGGAATGAATGCCAAATTCATTATTACAGGTGATCCCAGTCAGGTGGATCTCCCCAAAAATCAACAATCTGGACTTCGGGAGTCGATGCGAATTCTGAAAGATGTGGAAGAGATAGGCTTTGTGCATTTAACAGAAGAAGATGTGGTGCGCCATCCTGTTGTGAAGAAAATAATTTTAGCATATAATAAGGAAGAGCAATATAATCATCAGAATAAATGATTTTTTTGTAAAAAAAATAATGATATATTTGCAAAGTTTCATTGATATGGAAGATAAGGTATGAAATGTATTTTTGCTTTTTTGAGTTTTGTTGTAATGCTGAATTGTTCCTCGCAGCATCAACAAGAGAACCAAATGCCGTTAGAATTTGAGATTGTTCACCAATCCAAGTTCGATGTCCTAGAGGATTATGCATTTGTGTTATTGAAAAACCAAGAAGAAATAGACAATATTTATAAATATTTGTCAGCTTCACCAAAAGGATTACGACAAATCCCGATTCCGAGTTATGATGAAAATGAAACTTTAATCGCAGTAAGTGCGACGCCAAAATCTAAAAATGATATCGATATTAAATCTGTAAATTTAATTGGAGATAAAATAAATATCGAAATTATAGATGTGGATAATCCACAATTAGGAACCAGTGGACGACTGAAAAGTCTTGTAATAATCAAACTTTTGAATAATTATAAAAACAAATCAATAAACTTAATTATAAAATAATTACTATGGTTAAAAATTTCTTTACGTTTGCTGCGGTAATAGTTTCAGCTTCTGTATTTGGGCAAGCCAATTATTGGAGTAAAACTTCAAATGTTGCAGGAAAACAAGTTACAGAAAGACAATCTCAACCTATGCAATACAAATTGTATAATTTGAATTTGGATAAATTGAATGGTGCTCTACAAACGGCGCCTCAGAGATTTTCTAACGATGAAAGTTTAATCTTAAAGTTTCCTGATGCTAATGGAAATTTTGTTGATTATATAATTCAAGAAGCTTCGGTACTTTCTCCAGAACTACAAGAAAAATATTCTGATATTCGATCTTATGTTGGTTATCAAAAATCGAATAAATCTAATACTATTAGATTTAGCGTGACGCCAACAGATGGTGTTAATATTATGTATTTCGATGCAGGAGAAGTTAGCTATATGGATACTTATACCAAAGACAAAGGGACTTATGTCGTGTATAAGAGAAAAGATCTTAAAGCCAACCCAGAACAATTTAATTGTGGTTTCGTTGAAGAAAATAACGATGTTATCCCAGGAGTTGGAGAGGTTGATAGCAAATTCCCTTTAGTACAAGATGGAAAATGGAGAACCTACCGTTTAGCTTTAGCTTGTACAACGCAATATTCAACCTTCCATGTGAATAGAGCGGGGATGAGTCAAGGTACTGTTGAGCAAAAGAAAACTGCTGTCTTAGCAGCAATGGCGGCATCTATGACACGTGTTAATGGTGTTTATGAAAAGACGATGTCTTTAACTATGGTTTTGGTACCTAATAATGACCAGGTTATTTTCTTGACTAGTGCAGATTATCCAGCTTCAGGAGGTTACACCAATAATGATGGTGCGGCTATGTTGGATCAAAACTTAAGAATCTGTAATGAAATAATAGGTTCTGCAAATTATGACATAGGACATGTTTTCAGTACTGGAGGTGGTGGTATTGCTCAGCTTAATTCTCCATGTGGAACAGGCAAGGCAAGAGGTGTAACGGGATCTTCTGTACCAACTAATGATGCGTTTAATATTGATTATGTAGCACATGAAATGGGGCATCAATTTGGTGCAACGCATACCTTTAATAACAATACTGCTGGTAGCTGTGCAGGTAATAGATCCTTAGCTACAGCTTATGAGCCAGGAAGTGGTAGTACAATTATGGCTTATGCAGGTATTTGTACGGCAACACAAAATGTACAAAGTAGAAGTGATGCGTATTTTCATACCGCATCTGTTAACCAGATGTATAATTTTATATCAAGATCAGCAGATTGTTCTGTAAAAACTGATAATAACAATCAACCACCAGTGGTAGCTGATTTGTCAGATTATACTATTCCAAAAGGGACGCCATTTGCGCTATCAGCAACAGCAACAGACCCAGATGGAGATGAGGTTACTTATCTTTGGGAACAGTTGGACTCACAAAATAGTACACAGCCGCCCGTGTCGACTGCCACTTCTGGGCCAGTTTTTAGATCGTATTTTCCAGTGGTTGGAGGAACAAGATATTTCCCTAGAATGCTAGACCTTCTTAATAATGTTGATAATAAATGGGAAGTCTTGCCAACGGTAGCTAGAAATCTTAATTTTACGTTATTGGTTAATGATAACAAAGCTACAGGAGCACAATCGGCTAGAGCTAATATGCAGGTTGTAGTGTCTAATGTTGGGCCTTTCAAGGTGACTTCGCATGCTACTAATGCACAGTATATGGGAGGTTCTGCTACAACTGTAACATGGGATGTTGCGGGGACAAACGCTGCACCAGTTAATACTCAGAATGTTCAGATTTTATTATCAAAAGATTCTGGTGAAAACTTTGATATAGTTTTGGCGGAAAATGTGCCGAATACAGGTAGTGTCGAAGTGACTTTGCCAAATGACGATATTGCGACTGCAAGAATAATGATTAAAGCAAAAGAAAACATTTATTTTGCTATTAACTCTACTTATTTCTCCATCAAAAAAGATTTGGCGGTTAATGATATTACTAAAAAGTCATTCACGATTTATCCGAATCCTGCAAAAGGAGAAGTTAGCATTGCATTGTCTAACAAATCTTCAGAGGCTAACTATATGATTTATGATCAATCAGGTAGATTGTTGAAACAAGCTAAAGTGCCAACAACTGAGAAAATTAATGTTTCCGACTTAGCTACAGGTACTTATCGTATTGTTGTTAACGCTAATGGTACTGTGAATAGTCAAAATTTAGTTATTCAGAAGTAATTTTTATAAATTTATAATATTCGAAAAGGCTTGTGTTTGCAAGCCTTTTCTGTTTTTATTTAATAAAAATATCATAAAATTTGTTAAATTAAGAAATAGTATTATATTTGCTGTGTGAAAATAACAATTGTAATTATTTATTTATTTAATCTATTGTTTGATTTTATTCACTTAAATAATGCCAAAATGTGAAGATAATTTCAATGTAATATAGTATATTTTGATTGTAATTGTTTTTAATAAGGGATTTGATAATTAGTAAACTCTTAAATATATATTAATAAAAATTTTAAAATCATGAAAAAATTATTCTTAGTAGGTGCGTTAGCACTTTTTGCGTCGATGAATGCACAGCAATTTGGAATCAAGGCAGGTATGAATATTTCTAGTCTTAATGGAGATGTAGAGAATGTGAAATCTAAAGTTGGTTTTAGTGCTGGTGTATTTGCGCAATTTCCAATCTCGAGCCAATTTACATTCCAGCCAGAAGTTTTATACTCTGGACAAGGAGCTAAAGAAAAAGAAGATGGTTTTGAAGCAACTTGGTCTATAGATTATATTGCGGTGCCTTTGATGTTTAAATATAACTTAGCAGAGAAATTTAGTTTAGAAGCTGGTCCTCAAATAGGTTTTTTAATGAGTTCAAAATTAAAAGGTGATGGTGAATCAGTAGATATTAAAAATGAAATGAAATCTACAGATTTTGCAATTAATTTAGGTGCAAATTATGACATTATGCCAAATTTATTTATTGGCGCTAGATATAGTGCTGGTCTAACAAATATTATAAAAGATTCTGATGATTTTAAAGTTAGAAACAATGTGTTTTCTGTATCATTAGGTTATAAATTTTAATTAAGCCAATCTATATTTTATATTAAGAGCACTTTATAGTGCTCTTTTTTTTAACATTAAATGCACTTTTTGATGAGTTAAATAGTACAAAATAATAATCTTTTGTATTTTCTAATATCTCGCTAAATTTTTTATAATGGGTTTGGTTTCGGAATTTTCTGTTGTAAGTGTTGAGGTATTTTTTTAAATAAGGTATTTTGTTTATTAAAATAATAATTTTTCATATTGATGTTTACGTGTTGTATGTAGTTATATAATTGGTTTTTGTATGTATAATCATGTTTTTAATTAATATGATTTTTTTCATAAATAGTGTTAAAAATTTTAAGATTAATTATTGTAATTTTGCGCCATTAATTTTTAATAAAATGAAAAAAGTAATTCTAGTTGGTGCTTTGGCACTTTTCGGAGCAGTTAATGCTCAAATTGCAAAAGGAACTGCATTTATTTCTGGTACTGTAGGATATCAAGGTCAAAAAAATAATAATAATGATGTAACTAATGATTCGTTTACAGTTGTTCCAACTGTTGGATATTTTGTTGCTCCTAATGTTGCAGTAGGATTAGGTGTTGGTTATGCATCTGCATCAGAAAAAGGAAAATTTAACGGGGTTGATTATAAAGACACTACTTCAGCATTCGTTATTGAACCATTGGTAAGAAAATACTGGAATGTTTCAGATAACTTCTTATTGTTTGGTCAATTGTCTGTGCCAATGGCATTTGGTAATGACAAAGCTGAGGTTGCTGGTAAAGAAGTTGGTAAAGATAAATTCTCTTCTTTTGGAGTGGTTGTAAGACCAGGTATCGATTATGTAGTTGCTCCTAACTGGACTATCGAAGCTACTATCGGTGAATTCGGTTACAGATCTGCTAAATATAAAGATGCTAAAAGTGTAGATAACTACAACTTCGGTCTTGATTTAGGATCAGTTACTTTTGGTGTTAAATACCTTTTCAAATAAGATTTAACTCTTATAAAAATACAAAAGAGCTGTCAATTAATTTTGATAGCTCTTTTTGTGTGCACAAAAAAACTCATCTCTAAAATTTTAGAAATGAGTTTTTATATTTATTAGGTTTAAAACTATTTACCTCCAAAAAGCCCACCGCCCATGCCTGGCATATTTGGCATTTTGCTCATCATCTGCATCATTTGTTTACCCTGAGGACCTTGCATCATTTTCATCATTTTTCCCATTTGGTCAAACTGTTTCATAAGTTGGTTTACTTCTTCCAGGGTTCTTCCGGCGCCTTTTGCGATACGTTGCTTTCTAGGCATGTTAATGATAGATGGTTTTCTTCTCTCGTCAGGAGTCATACTATGGATAATTGCTTCGATATGTTTGAAGGCATCGTCGCTAATATCAACATCTTTGATGGCTTTTCCTACGCCAGGAATCATCCCCATCAAATCTTTCATATTACCCATTTTTTTGATTTGATTAATCTGCTTTAAGAAATCATCGAAACCAAATTCGTTTTTAGCAATTTTTTTGTGAAGTTTTTTTGCTTCTTCCTCGTCAAATTGTTCCTGAGCTCTTTCTACTAAGGAAACAACGTCACCCATACCAAGGATTCTGTCTGCCATCCTTTCTGGATAGAAAAGATCCAAAGCTTCCATCTTCTCACCAGTAGAGATGAATTTGATAGGTTTCTCAACAACAGAACGAATCGTCAAGGCTGCACCACCTCGCGTGTCACCGTCCAATTTGGTAAGGACAACACCATTGTAGTTAAGGACGTCGTTGAAGGCTTTTGCTGTGTTAACGGCGTCTTGCCCTGTCATGGAGTCAACAACGAATAATGTTTCTGTAGGTTTTACAGCTTGATGAACATTGCGGATTTCGTTCATCATTTCTTGATCAATTGCCAAACGTCCCGCGGTATCGATGATGATAACGTCGTGGTTGTTTTGTTTAGCAAAATTAATGGCGTTTTCAGAAATGCTAACAGGCTTAAGATTTCCATCTTCTGTATATACCGGAACTCCTATTTGATTACCCAAAACTTTTAGCTGATCAATAGCAGCAGGACGATAGACGTCACATGCTACCAATAGAGGTTTTTTGCTTCTTTTTTGTTTAAGATAATTGGCTAACTTTCCCGAAAAAGTCGTTTTACCAGAACCTTGCAAACCAGCAATCAAAATAATTGTCGGCTTTTCAGAAAGGTTGATGCCTTCTTGTGATCCTCCCATAAGATCTACCAATTCGTCATGGACGATTTTGGTCATCAACTGGCCAGGTGTTAAAGAGGTCAATACATTTTGACCAATAGCTTTGTCTTGAACTCTTTTGGTGAGGTCTTTTGCTACTTTGTAGTTAACATCGGCATCTACCAAGGCACGACGAATTTCTTTAACCGTTTCGGCTACGTTAATCTCGGTAATTTTGCCTCGTCCTGATATATTGTGTAAGGCTTTATCAAGTTTGTCTTGTAAACTATTGAACATTGTTTAGAAAATTAGATTTGCAAAAATAACGAATTTATAATAAATAAAGTAGTTCTGAATAATTTTTGGTAGTTTTGCCAAAATGAAGAATCTGAAGCTTATCCCAACGTACGCGTTATTATTTCTTTTGTTCTCTGCTTTGATGTTCTTGGTTCAATGGATATTGGAGACTCAGGGCATTCTGAATTTAAGTTATAAAATCCATTTCTTGTTATTTTTCGTTACCTTAGTTGGGGTTGTAACAATGCTTTTGGTTTTTGGTTTAAAAAAGAAAAATATTATAGGCTTTATATTTTTGGGATTTGTAGTTTTTAAGCTTTTTGCGATAGGATATATTGCTTTGTTTGAATCAGATTTTAAAAACAATCTTTTAGTTTATTTTGGAATGTATTGGTTGTATCTTGCGGCGGAAGTTGTTCTTGTTGTGGCTTTGGTAAGAAAACAAGACGAATGTCATAAAAATATTTGAGTTAAAGATTTCCCAAAATCGGATATTATTTTATATTTTTGCAAAAAAATTTTAGAAATCGATCTAGTCATGAATTTTAAAAAACTGTTAATTTTCCTTCATGTTTTTGTTTTTAGCTTTTCTTTTGTGAAAGCTAGCGAAACAGCTACAGTAGCAGGAACTGAGGAAAAGTACAATCCTGTACCGTTCATTATGCATCACATTGCTGATGGCCATTACTGGCATTTGTGGGGAGAGGGCGAAAACTCTGTTGGTTTTGCACTTCCAGTTATTTTGGTTGATAATGGATTGAAAGTTTTCAGTTCTTCAAAATTTGGTCACGAAGGTGAAGAAGTGGCTCATATTGATGGAAAGAATTACAAATTGTTCCACGGTAAAATCTACGAAACGGACGAACTAGGAACACTTACTATGCATAAAGATGAGAAAGGGGTAGAGCATCCTACGAATGCTAAGCCACTGGACTTGTCTATTACTAAGGTTGTTGCACAAATGATTTTTGCAGCATTTATTCTTATTCTTTTAGCTTTTGCAACGAAAGCAAGTTATAAAAAATCTGCTGTACCAACTGGTATTGCGAAGTTTATGGAGCCTCTTATTTTATTTGTTAGAGATGATATTGCTTTGCAAAATATTGGTTCGGTAAAATATAGAAGATATGTTCCTTATTTAGTGACTTTGTTCTTATTTATTTGGATTCTTAATATTTTAGGACTTGTTCCTGGCGCGGCTAACACAACAGGTAATATCGCTTTTACGATGATGATGGCGGTGTTTACATTACTAGTTGTTAATCTAAGTGGTAAAAAAACTTACTGGATGCACATGTTAGATCCATTAGGAAATAATATGCCTTTGGGTGGTAAAATATTGGTGTATATTATTTTGGTTCCAGTAGAATTATTAGGGATTATTACTAAACCTTTTGCCTTGATGATTCGTCTTTTTGCAAACATGACAGCAGGACACATTATCATCATGAGTTTGATCGCTTTGATCTTCATCATGAAAACATATATGATCGCTCCTGTGTCTTTAGGTTTAACATTATTTATTTATGTGTTGGAGGTATTGGTAGCAGCATTACAGGCTTATATCTTTACCATGTTAACAGCATTATTTATTGGATCAGCGGTTGAAGAACCTCACCACGATCACTAGTATTTATTTTAAAACAATAAAAGCAACTTTTTAAATTATAACATTATGACAGGTAGTATCGCAGCAATCGGAGCTGGATTAGCAGTTCTAGGCGTTGGATTAGGAATTGGTAAAATTGGTGGAAGCGCTATGGAAGGTATCGCTAGACAACCAGAGCAATCAGGAAAAATCCAAACTGCAATGATTATCGCAGCAGCTCTTATCGAGGGTGCTGGTCTATTCGGTATCGTAGTAGCATTACTAGGTAACGGATAAGAAACAATTAAGGATTCTGCAAACGGTTGGTTTGTAGAATCCTTTTATTAAACTAAAACAATTATAACTTTAATATACATTTAGATAATGGACTTATTAACGCCTTCAATTGGTAACTTATTTTGGACAGCAGTTGTATTTCTTTTACTTTTGGCTTTATTAGCTAAGTTTGCATGGGCTCCAATTTTAAGTGCTGTGAGAGAAAGAGAAAACAACATTCAAGATGCTCTTAACCAAGCTAAATTAGCTCGTCAAGAAATGTCTCAACTGAAAGAAGATAACGAAAGAATTCTTCGTGAAGCAAAAGTTGAGCGTGATGCTATCCTAAAAGAAGCCAGAGACATGAAGGATAAGATCGTTAGCGATGCTAAAGAAGTTGCAAAAGTAGAAGGAGACAAAATGATCGAATCTGCTAGACAATCTATCCAAACGGAAAAGAATGCTGCTATGGCAGATATCAAAAACCAAATCGGTACTTTATCTGTAACTATTGCAGAAAACATCCTAAAACAAAAGTTAGATAACAACGAAGCGCAAACAGCCCTAGTTGAAAACTTAATCAATAAGTCTAACCTTAATTAAAAACAATGCTAACATCTAAAGTTGCAAAAAGATACGCGCAAGGTCTGCTAGATTTCTCCAGAGAAGCTGGTAGCACAGACGCTATTTTCCAAGAAATGCAAGATGTGGTAAAAATCATGTCTGAGTCAAAGGAGTTGAACCAATTTTTCAACACCCCTTTTATCGATGCTAAAAAGAAAATAGAAGTTGCTGGAGAAGTTTTTAAAGCTTTTTCACCTGTTGCGCAAAATCTTGTAAAATTGACTATTAATCAAGGACGCGAGTCCCATCTTAAGCAAATCGCACAAGAATTTATTAACAAAGTTGAAGACATTAGAGGTACAAAACGTGTATCGGTAACATCTGCAACAGCTTTGTCAAAAGAAACTGTAACGGATATTTTGAAAGCCTCAAAGCTTATCCCAACCAATACAGATTTTGAAGTGGAAAGTATTATCAAACCAGAAATTCTTGGAGGTTACATTCTAAGAGTTGGTGATAAACAAATCGACGCTTCTGTGAAAACAAAACTTAATAACATTAAGAAAGAATTTCAACTTAATTAAGAAAAAACAACCATAAAATGGCAGAAATAAATCCAGCAGAAGTATCCGCGATACTGAAGCAACAATTAGCAAATTTCGATACGCAATCTAACGTAGAGGAAGTAGGTACTGTACTCTCTATCGGGGATGGTATTGCACGTGTTTACGGTTTAGAAAACGTACAATACGGAGAATTGGTAAAATTCGAAAGTGGTGTTGAAGGTTTAGTACTTAACCTAGAAGATGACAATGTAGGTGTTGCTCTTCTTGGCGAATCAAAACTTGTAAGAGAAGGAGATACTGTTAAAAGAACCAACACAATCTCTTCTATAAAAGTAGGAGAAGGAATGTTAGGTAGAGTTGTTGATACATTGGGTAACCCTATTGATGGTAAAGGTCCTATCACAGGAGATCTTTACGAAATGCCACTAGAAAGAAAGGCACCAGGGGTAATCTTCAGACAACCTGTAACGGAGCCTTTACAATCAGGTATCGTTGCAATTGACTCGATGATTCCTGTAGGTAGAGGGCAAAGAGAGCTTATCATTGGTGACAGACAGACTGGTAAAACAACTGTTGCGATTGATACGATTATCAACCAAAAAGAATTCTATGATGCTGGACAACCAGTATTTTGTATATATGTTGCTATCGGACAAAAAGCGTCTACTGTAGCACAAATCGTTCAGACTTTAACGGACAAAGGCGCTTTAGCTTACACAGTTGTTGTAGCGGCTAACGCATCAGACCCAGTTCCTATGCAGGTGTATTCTGCAATGGCTGGAGCTGCTATCGGAGAATACTTCCGTGACACTGGTCGCCCAGCGTTAATCGTTTATGATGATTTATCGAAACAAGCTGTTGCTTACCGTGAGTTGTCTTTGTTATTAAGAAGACCACCAGGACGTGAAGCTTATCCAGGTGACGTTTTCTACCTTCACTCAAGATTGTTAGAAAGAGCAGCTAAAGTTATTGCTGATGATAATATAGCTAAGCAAATGAATGACTTGCCAGAATCTCTTAAACCTATCGTAAAAGGTGGTGGATCTTTAACAGCACTTCCAATTATTGAGACTCAGGCCGGAGACGTATCTGCATACATCCCAACTAACGTAATTTCGATTACAGATGGACAGATTTTCTTGGAGTCTGACTTGTTCAACTCTGGTGTTCGTCCAGCGATCAACGTAGGTATCTCTGTATCTCGTGTTGGTGGTAACGCACAGATCAAAGCAATGAAAAAAGTATCTGGTACATTGAAGCTTGACCAGGCGCAGTACAAAGAGCTAGAAGCATTTGCTAAATTCGGATCTGACTTAGATGCAGCTACATTGGCTGTTATCGGAAAGGGTGAAAGAAACGTAGAACTTCTTAAGCAACCAGTTAACTCGCCATTACCAGTAGAAAATCAAATTGCGATGATCTACGCAGGTACTGAAAACTTGCTAAAAAATATTCCTGTTAAAAAAGTTAAAGAATTCACTGTAGAATATATAGAATTCCTTAAAAATAAACACCCAGAAGTTATGGCTTCTTTGAAAGCTGGTAAAATCGATGATTCTATCACTGGTGTGTTAAAACAAGTTGCACAAGACTTAGCTGCAAAATATAACTAAAATTAGTTGATGGTTATTGGTTGATAGTTGATGGAGATTTCTATAACTAACAACCAACAACCGACAACCAACAACTAAAATCTATTATGGCAAACTTAAAAGAAATTAGAGGTAGGATTTCATCTATATCATCTACGATGCAGATTACAAGTGCTATGAAAATGGTTTCCGCGGCGAAACTAAAGAAAGCACAAGACGCTATCGTTATGCTAAGACCTTACTCTGAAAAGCTTCAAGAAATTATTGAAAACGTTAGCTCTAGTTCTGACTCCGAAAACGTGTCAGAATACGCAATACAACGTGAGGTAAAGAATGTTCTTTACATTGTTGTAACTTCTAACAGAGGTCTTGCAGGCGCTTTCAACTCTTCAGTTATCAAAGAGCTGAATCATCAACTTGCTGCTAATTCTTCTCAAAATATCGAGATTGTTACGGTTGGTAAAAAAGTATATGATGCGGTAAGAAGAAACAAAACTGTGTTCGAAAATCACAGTAACTTATTTGATAATCTTTCTTTTGAGAATGTTGCTAAAATGACTCAAAAAATTATGGATGAGTATAAGTTGGAGAAATTTGACAAAGTCTATTTAATCTATAACAAATTCATAAATGCAGCAACTCAAGAGGTTGTAACAGAACAAGTCCTTCCGATTGCGATGCCAGAAAAAACTGAAGAAATCAATGCTGATTATGTTTTTGAACCTGGTAGAGATGCGATTTTAAAAACTCTTATTCCAAAATCAATCAAAACACAAGTTTACAAAGGTATTTTGGATTCTGTAGCTTCTGAGCATGGTGCGCGTATGACGGCGATGCACAAAGCAACAGATAACGCACAAGAGCTTAAAAATGACTTGGTTATTTTCTACAATAAAGCCCGTCAGGCTGCCATTACAAACGAAATTCTTGAGATCGTTTCTGGAGCAGAGGCGCTTAAAAATAGTTAATTAAAGTTAATAGTTAGTTTGGTAAAACGCATCGAAGATGATTCTTCGATGCGTTTTTGTTGTTATCATAAGGTATGATATCTCGCGTCTCACATGATTTTTTTAAATTCAAAACAATTTTATAATTTTTAATAATAGAAACATAGAGTATCAAATGTCTGTTGAGTTTTAAATAACAAATTTTAAGTTGTTTTTATTTCATATATTTGTAGCAATTATATTTATTTTTAATAATTAAATGGACCCCGATAGTTTAGTCAAACTTCTTATAGCACTTCTGTTAGTGCTTCTCAATGGTTTCTTCGTAGCCGCAGAATTCTCAATCGTTAAAGTACGTTACTCACAAATCCAGCTAAAAGCTGCTGAAGGTAACAAAATGGCAAAGCAAGCCGAACACATCATCAAACATCTTGATGAATATCTTTCTGCAACACAGTTAGGAATTACGCTAGCTTCCCTAGCTCTAGGTTGGGTAGGAGAGAGCGCGTTGCATCATATTATCGAAGATCTGTTTCATTATTTTAATTTTGCAATTTCTCAGACGACGATTACCACAATTTCGGTGGTTTGTAGTTTTATGTTAATTACGATAATGCACATAGTTTTTGGAGAATTGGTTCCAAAGTCGATTGCGATTCGTAAGTCAGAGCCGACAACATTTTTTATCGCAACGCCGCTTCGTTTGTTTTATAATATTTTCAAACCATTTATTTGGTTAATGAATTCATTGTCAAATAATTTCTTACGATTGATAAACATTAATCCTGTTTCTGATCAAGATATTCACTCTACCGAGGAATTACAATTGTTGGTAAAGCAAAGTGCTGATAATGGAGAAATTCAGGAAGAGAATTATGAAATCATAAAAAATGCTTTTGATTTTACCGATCACAATGCAAAACAAATTATGATTCCGAGGCAGAACATCGTTTCTGTTGACATAGAAGATGATCGCGAAGAAATTATCAATCAATTGATGGATAGTGGCTATTCGCGTATTCCGGTTTATGAAGGATCTATCGATAATATTATTGGTATTTTCTATACCAAAGAAATTATTAGAGAATATATCAGAAGTAAAGGCGAGTTGTCACATGATGATCTTAAACGCTTGATGCGTGAAGCTTATTTTGTAGTTGGCAGTAAAAAGATTTCTGATCTTTTGAAAATTTTCCAACAGAAAAAACAACATTTAGCCGTTGTTATTGATGAGTTTGGCGGTACGGAAGGTATTATCACATTAGAAGATATTCTGGAAGAATTGGTGGGCGAAATCCAAGACGAAGAGGACGAAGAAGAAAAAATTGTTGACGAAGTGGCTCAAAATGTCTATTGGGTACAGGCAACGCAACCTTTGGAAGAGATTAATGAGTTTTTACCAAAAGATTTCCAATTGTCCGACGAGTCAGAGTATAATACGTTGGCAGGTTTTATCCTTAAAGAATTAGAAGATATTCCAGAAGAAAACCAAGAATTTGATTGTAATGATTATCACATCAAAATTCTGAAAATGCAAAACAAAAGTGTGGAAGTCGTGGAATTGGTGTACACACCGCACGAACCCGATTTTGATGTGGAAGCTTAATCCAAAATTTCAAAAATTTTAATTTTTAAAATCCATGAAAATTTTTAATCACGATTCTTTTGACAAACCGCAACGTCAGCACGAAGAAGATGTTTTGGTCCTAGAAAAAGAAGACGAAGTTTACAAACTCGTTTTGTACAACGACGATGTTAACACGTTCGATTTTGTCATCGAATGTCTAATAGAGATTTGTAAACATAGCTTCGAACAAGCAGAACAATGCACCGTACTTGTTCATTATAAAGGCAAATGTACGGTGAAAACAGGCGATTTGGATTTGTTAAAACCAATGAACCAAATGCTATCCGAACGTGGCCTAACTTGCGAAATCGTTTAAAATAACAGATACAAAATGCGCCTCAAAATAAAATTTTGAGGCGCGTTTATTTTTAATATTTTCGTTATAAATTCTGAAGATTAATCGTATTGGTTCGGTCTTCAATTTTATAATTCAGAGCTTTTGCAAGGACAAAAATTTCATTAAGATTATCGATAAGCTGCTTTTTTCCTTCGTTTTGTAATTTAGCATAATCGATATTTTTTTCCATATTTTTCTTTGCCGATTCCATAATGCCGTTGATATCAGCTTGACTGAATCTGTTGATCGCGTAGTCGTCCATAAAATGGATTTTAACATCAGGAAAAACTTTGATCTCAGCTTGAGGAAGCTCATCGATAACCAGTTTTTTATTAATGGTATCAATATCCACTTTCATCTTTTTCAGATCATAAGTAACTTGTGCTTTTGCCGTGGTGTAAAGCACCATTTCCTTTGGTAGGACATCGTAGCCAGCAAAGGAGAAAGCTTTGCTTTTGTGCGTTTGAAAGCTTGAAAAATCTTGCTCCATAACGATCATTTTGTTCATTTTGGTGATTTGGTTGGTCAGTAGATAATAATCTTTGTTGATGACGGCAGCTTCTTCTTTGTGGCAACCTTTCCACGCTAATAGACAAAAAATGGTCAGAAGAATTCCAACCACAAAAGATAATATTGCATTAATATTTTTCATTAACCTCAGGCTGTATTTTAGTTTGATCTTTGTTTTTAAGAACATTAATTAGATCTTTTTCTAAGAATCCAGATTCTGGATATTCAATAATTCTGCCAACCTCTTGTCCATATTTTTTTACAATAAAAGTCGGAACTCTTTGGATGTTAAAAAGTCCTTCTTCACCGTTGGGTGCTTCTTTTTTTCTGTTAACAGCGATAATTTGAATTTTGTTTTGGTTAACGCCCGCTTCATTCATTATTTTCATAAAACGAGGAAATTCACGATGGCTATCTTCGCACCAAGTTCCTAAAAAAACAACGAAAGAATAACCTGAAATCTTTTCTTTTTTTAGTTGTTTCAAACTTTCTTCGTGGATTTTGTAGTTGTTATATTCTTTGGTGTACCAATCCGAAAATGGTTCTTTTTTAAATTGATCCAAAGTCTGTTCTCCCAACAACATTTTGCCATCGGTCTGTGTATCTACTTCGCGGTTCACCACCACTTTTTGTGCAAAACAACTTTGTAAACTCATAGTCAGTATTCCGATTGTTAAAATTCGCGTTAATTTTTGTTTCATTATGTTGTGTTTTTAAGAAAGAATAGATTTAAGGTCTGCTGGAGAATAGTTGATACTTTTGAGAACTTTGTTATCCTCTTTTCTGTAAACATTATATTTTTCACCAGATTTTTCATAAAAAACATCAACGTTTTTATCTTGGTAATTTTTTACAGTTTCTTGTGCTTCTTCTTCATTCGCGCAAGCTTTGGACATATTAGAACGTTGTACTTCGTTGAAAAGTTCCACAAATTTCTCACCCATACCAAACTCTAAAACCGCACCAGAAAGAACGTATTGTAAATCGCAAAGAGCATCGGCAATTTCCACCAAATCATTATCAGCAATGGCTTGTTTTAATTCGTTAAGCTCTTCTTGTAAAAGACTAACTCTTAGGTCGCAACGTTCTTTGGAAGGGATTTGTGGGGTGTCAAGAATTGGGGCTTTGAAGGTTTTATGAAATTCGCCAACTTGGTTAAGGCTGTCTATTTTGTCCATTTAGATTTTTATTTTAAAGCAAATATAATGATTAATGACTAAAACTTTTATAAAGAAAAAGACCGAAACAGAGTTCCGATCTTAATTTTATTAAATTCTAAAATTGTTTAAAATTTATTTTGTGATAGCTCTTCCGATGACCAATCTCTGGATTTCTGAAGTTCCTTCGCCGATTGTACAAAGTTTTGAATCTCTATAGAATTTTTCCGCTGGGAAATCTTTGGTATAACCATAACCACCAAAGATTTGTACCGCGTTGTTAGAAATTCTTACACAAGCTTCGGAAGCATAAAGTTTTGCCATCGCACCTTCTTTGGTCATTGGCTGTTTTGCCATTTTAAGAGTTGATGCTCTTTGAATTAATAATTCTGCAGCATCGATTTCTGTTGCCATGTCCGCTAGCATGAAGTTAATCGCCTGGAAACTTGAAATCGGATTCCCGAACTGATGTCTTTCTTTAGCATATTTCAAAGCCGCTTTGTAAGCGCCTCTTGCAGTGCCTAAACTAAGTGCAGCAATAGAAATTCTACCGCCATCCAAAATTTTCATAGCTTGTTTGAAACCTTCTCCAACTTCGCCTAATCTGTGAGAATCAGGAACTCTTACGTTATCGAAAATGAGTTCCGCCGTTTCTGAAGCTCTCATTCCTAATTTATTTTCTTTTTTACCAGACGTAAAACCAGGCATTCCTTTTTCTAAAACAAAAGCTGTTGAATTATTTTTGGCACCTTTTTCTCCTGTTCTTGTCATTACCACTGCGATATCGCCAGAAATAGCGTGTGTAATAAAGTTTTTTGCCCCGCTAATGATCCACTCGTCACCATCTTTAACAGCTGTTGTTGACATGCCTCCAGAGTCTGATCCTGTGTTGTGTTCAGTAAGTCCCCAAGCTCCGATTACTTTACCAGAAGCTAGTTGTGGAAGCCATTTCATACGTTGTTCTTCGTTCCCGAATTCGTAGATGTGGTTGGTACAAAGTGAATTGTGTGCAGCAACAGATAGTCCAATAGATGGGTCAACTTGAGAAATCTCATCCAATATCGCGACATATTCGTGGTAGCCAAGGCCAGAACCTCCATATTGCTCAGGAATTACAATGCCCATAAAACCCATTTCTCCCAATTGGTGGAAAAGTTCTACAGGAAATGTTTGACTTTCGTCCCATTCCATAATATTCGGGCGGATATTTTTTTCTGCGAAATCTCTTGCGGTCTCAGCGACCATTTTTAAGTTGTCCATATTAAATTATTGTTTTCCAAATATAATCCAATTTAGAATCGAGTCAAAATTTTTCTTTTAATTCATTGAATGTTGTTTTGTTTAGTCTTTTGATTATTAGGTTATTAATTTTTAATGTGATGTTTATATATTGTTTCGAACAGATAGCAGATAATTAATTATCTTTATACCCCTTATAATTTTAAGTATGAAAAAACTCTATTTTGGATTATTGATTCTACCAAGTTTAATTTTTGGTCAAACGGAAACTTATTATTTTGGTACAGAAAATCTTTCAGGATATCAATTAAAATCAAAATTACACGATATAATTTCTAACAAACCAATTAGCTGGAACTACGGTGATCTTCCCAATTTTTACGCGATAACCGATGTCGATCGTTATTATGAAAATAATGGAAGCCTTTTGGATATTTATTCTGAAATTCCAGATGGGCCAGATGCCTACGAGTATAATTTTAGTCAAATGATTGGAACTGCTTCGCAAGAAGCCCAAGGTTGGAACCGCGAACATGGCATGCCGCAAAGTACGTTTAATAGCAATTACCCAATGTATTCGGATTTATTTTTTGTAATTCCTACAGATGCCAGAATCAATCAATTGAGAAGCAATTATCCCTACGGAATTGTTGGCAACGCGAGTTATACTTTTACAAATGGTTCTAAACAAGGTACGAATGCAATCCCAAATTCTACTTACGGAGAACGTGCCTACGAACCGATTGATGAATTCAAAGGAGATGTTGCGAGAATGCTTCTTTATTATGCCGTGCGTTACGAAGGGAAATTAGGAACGTTTAATTATAGTTCGAATGCTATGCCTTCTAAAGATCGAAATCCGATGGATGGTACGGAAGAGCGTGCTTACGAAAAATGGTATATCGACATGTTGATTAGTTGGCATAATCTGGATCCAGTCTCACAACGAGAAATCGATCGCAATAATTATGTGTACACTATTCAGAAGAATAGAAATCCATTTGTCGATCATCCAGAATGGGTCGATTCTATTTGGAATCAAACTTCGGATAATGTCGCGCCACAGGCCGTGTCGGCTTTGTCTGTTACTAAAAATTCGGCCTATTTCACGAGTTTGCAATGGCAGGCAAGTCCCGACGCCGATGTTATTGGGTACGAAATTTATCAAAACGGAACTTTAATTGCAAAAACAAAATCTACCAATTTTACGGTTGACAGATTATCGCCCTCCACAACTTACACTTATCATATTATTGCTTACGATAATGCCTATCTTAAAAGTGCACAAAGCAATACGTTGTCTGTAACCACTTTGGATTCTGATGTTTATTCTAAAGATTTGTTTATTTCAAAATATATTGAAGGATCAGGAAATAATCGGGTTTTGGAAATTA
The DNA here is from genome assembly GCF_011058315.1 of Chryseobacterium sp. POL2. Lineage (NCBI taxonomy): Bacteria > Pseudomonadati > Bacteroidota > Flavobacteriia > Flavobacteriales > Weeksellaceae > Chryseobacterium > Chryseobacterium sp. POL2. The sequence continues at coordinate 3,172,688 of NZ_CP049298.1, forward strand.
CCAATTTAACAGGTCATGAGGTTGATTTGCAAGGCTATCGTTTGGGAATTCAGATGAAAGGAAGTGTTTATTATTTCGCAGAAGCTTTGGAGTTAGAAGGTGTTGTCCCACATGGACAAAGTTTTGTAGCGATTAATCCAAATGCAAATTTGTCGTGTTATACAACATCCAATGCAAAAATCCAATCTGCTGCGCCAGCTTTGCAATTTACAGGTAAAAATTATGTGGAACTAAATTTTAAAAACTTCACAGTTGATGCGATTGGTACAAAGGGCGAGGATAATGCTAATGCGGATAAATCTCTGTACAGATTGGCATCGATTACAGAACCGAACACGACTTTTGCTTTGAGCGAATGGCAATCTTACCCGATTGATTATTGTCAAGATTTAGGCGTTTTGACAACGCAAGAATTCGTAGCAAAGGCGCCTGCACAAATTTATCCAAACCCAGTTTTTGATATTGTGAACATTAAATCCGATACAAAAATGTCTCAATTCCAAATTTTGGATACTTCAGGCCGAATGATGAAAACTGGAGTTCTTAATTCGAAAAATAACGCAGTTAATGTTTCTGATCTCGCTACTGGAGTTTATTTCTTGAAGTTAGATAATCAAGTTCAGCAGTTTATTAAGAAATAAGTAATACTACTAATAAATAAATATTATAAGGTTTTAACCTAATATTTAACTATTATAATCTTTTTCGCTAATATTTTAATTTATAAGCTTTTTGTATTATATTTTAAAATATTAGCGATTTTTATTATATTTGTAACATGAAAGCGGTAATCACAGGTGATATAATTGATTCTCAAAAATTTGGCGCAGAAGTCTGGTTTCAGGCATTGCAAAAAATTTTCGAAGGCAAAACTTCGCAAGAATGGGAAAATTATCGCGGTGACGAATTTCAATATTTGGTACCAAATGCCGAAGATGCTTTCCTAGAATTTCTAAAAATAAAAGCAGGAATCAAAAAAATCCAAGATTTGGATGTTCGTATTTCCATAGGCTTGGGCGATCAAAATTTTGTAGCAGAAAAAGTCTCGCAAAGTAACGGTACTGCATTTGTCAATTCAGGCCGCAATCTCGAAAGAATAAAAGCTGAAAAAGTCAACCTCCACATCGCCTCCGAAAAACCTGAATTGGATGAGCAACTCAATTTAATTTTCAAATGGGTGAGTCTTACGCTAGACAGTTGGAGTGTGATGTCTGCAGAAATTGTCGAAATGTTTTTATGCAATCCGAATCTTAATCAAGACGAAGCGGCGCGCCAACTTAATGTCACGCAATCGTCCATTAGCCAACGTCTCAAACGTGCTAACTACGATCTCTTAATAGAAACCGAAGCCTATTACAGACAACTTCTCTCTCAGCAAAAATGATAGTTTTACCACTCATATTGGCACATTTACTCGGAGATTTCATCTTCCAGCCAACGACGTGGGTTAAAGATAAAGAACACAAAAAACTTAAAAGCTCCTACCTCTATTGGCATGTATTGTTGCATGTTTTTTTAAGTTTTGTTTTCCTTTGGAATATTGATTTATGGTGGATCCCGATGCTTATTGGGATAACACATTTTGCGATTGATTTAACAAAGCTCGAATTACAAAAAATTGGAAATAAACGAGTATGGTTCTTTATTGATCAAGCATTACACGTGATGGTGATTGCAGGATTAAGTTTAATCGCTCAAAAGAATATTGATTGGGAAATTATTTTTAATGAAACTAATCTAAAGCTATTAACCGCAGCAGTTTTTCTAACAACACCTTCGTCAATAATCATTAAATTATTAATCAGCATTTGGACGCCCAATCCGCAAGATCGAGAGTCCGTACAGACCGACTCTTTAGCAAACGCTGGAAAATATATTGGAATTTTGGAACGCTTGATGGTTTTTGTTTTTATTATTGTCAACCATTGGGAGGGTGTCGGATTTATGATAGCTGCAAAGTCCGTTTTTAGATTTAGCGATTTGGCACAAGCCAAACAACGAAAGTTGACAGAATATGTGCTGATAGGGACTTTGCTGAGTTTTGGAATAGCCATACTTACAGGGATTTTGGTTGGATTTTAAACCAATTATTTCCGTAAATTTGTATAGAAATAAATTAAAATAAAAAGTAAAAAGAATAAATGGAAAAGAAAGAAATGCTTTACGAAGGTAAAGCAAAACAAGTTTTCGCAACAGAAAATCCTGATGAAGTTGTTGTAAGATATAAAGACGATGCAACTGCTTTCAATGCGCAAAAACGTGGCTCTTTTGCGAGAAAAGGAGAACTTAACAATGCTATATCGACGCTTATTTTTGAATATTTAGCAAAAAACGGCGTGCCAACACATTTTATCCAGAAACTTAACGATATAGAACAACATGTGAAAAAAGTCGAAATTATTCCTCTAGAAATGGTTGTTCGTAATTATGTGGCAGGAAGTATGGCACAACGCCTAGGCGTGGAAGAAGGTCTTAAATCGCCTGTAACGATTTTTGATATTTGCTACAAAAAAGATGAGTTGGGAGATCCACTTATTAACGATCATCACGCTGTTTTTTTAGGCGCTGCAAGTTATGATGAACTTAAAGAAATGTATGCATTAACCGATAAAATCAACCAACTTCTGATTGACTTATTTGATAAGATGAACATTATTTTGGTCGATTTTAAAATTGAACTGGGAAAAACAACGGATGGGAAAATTGTTCTAGCAGACGAAATATCGCCTGATACATGCCGCCTTTGGGATAAAGACACAATGAAAAAATTGGACAAAGACCGTTTCCGTAGAGATCTTGGCGAAGTAACAGAAGCTTACGAAGAGATTTATGATAGATTACAAAAAGCATTAATGGCTTAAAATCTAGATATAAAAAAAATGGAATTAGAATTTCAAGAATATAGTTCGTTGCCAAAATACGCGTTTCAAAACCGTTATAACGAATTTGAAGAACTGAAATATCAACAACCTGACGTTGGCGCTTATCCTTTTGACAAAATGGAAGAAGAGTGTGGTATTTTTGGATTGGTTTCAGAAGATAATTTGGATACTTTTTCGTTGTCACAATTTGGATTATTTGCTTTGCAACATCGCGGACAGGAAGCTTGCGGTATTACAGTAGGTAACAACGGGAAAATGTATTCTATAAAAGATGAAGGTTTGGTTTTAGATGTTTTTAAAACCATAGAAAATCCTGAAACTTTCATGGGAAATTGTGTTATTGGACACACACGATATACGACAGCAGGCGATAAGAAAAAATACAACTACCAACCTTTTTTCGCAAAGAATGAATATGACCAAATCATTCTTTCAATAGCCCATAACGGAAATTTGACCAATGCCAAACAGCTAAAAAAAGAGTTGGAAGAAGAAGGTGTGGTTTTCCGTGCAACATCCGATTCTGAAGTTATTTTAAGATTAATCCAAAAAAATCTTGACCTAGGACTACGTGGCGCGATAAAAGCGACAATGGAAAAAATTGAAGGTGCCTATTCAGTAGTTGGTGTTACCCGAAATAAGTTTTTTGCTTTTCGCGATTTTAATGGTATAAGACCTTTGGTTTTGGGAGCAATCGATGAAAAAACTTTTGTTGTCGCTTCAGAATCTTGTGCCTTAGACGGCGTGGGTGCGCAGTATGTACGAGATATTTTACCAGGCGAAATCGTTTATACAAGCGATAACGAGGAAGGTTTGCAATCCTATTTGGTAAAGGAAAATTGCATTAACAGAATCTGCTCTTTCGAGTATATTTATTTCGCGCGTCCCGACTCGATGTTGGAAGGCATCAATGTTCATGAAGTGCGTGAAAAATCGGGTGCTAAAATTTGGGAACAAGCGCCTGTGGAAGCCGATATTGTTATCGGTGTTCCAGATTCTGGTGTTCCGGCCGCTATTGGTTTTGCGAAAGCTTCAGGAATTCCGTTTCGTCCGGTTTTGATTAAAAATAGATACATTGGACGTTCGTTTATTATTCCGTCTCAGGAAATGCGCGAGCATTTTGTGAATCTTAAATTAAATCCCATTGTTTCGGAGATCAAAGACAAACGGGTGGTAATTATTGACGATTCTATCGTGCGCGGAACAACTTCTAAACGATTGGTGAAAATTTTGAAAAAAGCAGGTGTTAAGGAAATTCATTTCCGCAGCGTTTCGCCGCCGATTATTGCGCCATGCTTTTTAGGAATCGATACGCCAACGAAAGATGATTTGATTTCCGCAAATATGACTAAAGATGAGCTTCGTGATTATCTGGAAGTGGATAGTTTGGAGTTTTTATCGGTTGATAATCTGAAAGAAATTTTGGGTTCTCCAGATCATTGTTTTGGATGTTTTACAGAGAAATATCCTGTCGAAAAGCCAGTAGAAGAAGCTTTGTTTGAGTAATTATTTAGTTGAATATAAAACAATTTCGGCGCGCCCTTTGGGCGCGCCGAAATCGTTTACAAATTTAATATTATTAGAAATTTAGTTTCGATGTTTCATAAAAAAAATGATTGTTTAGTTTTTGTTGCGCAGAGAAAAAACTGCATAAAAAACTAATAATAAAGTATAAATTTTCTTTATCAATATCGAATTCAATTCCCACCAAGATAATTCAATTTTAACAAAATTTTAAGACTTCCACCAATTTGAAAAACTTTGATTGTCATTATTAAAATCTAACTTTTCACCAATCATCGGTGTGAAAATTTTAAAGTTTTTTCCTGCTGAGTTTTCAGAAATTTTATCCAAAGGTTCGTGCCAAGAATGCATGGCCAAAGCGAATTTGCAAGAATGTACAGGGATAACTTTTGTTGCGCCAAGATCTTCGATAACTTGCAAGGTTTCCTCGGGCAAGGTGTGGATATATTGCCAACGGACATTGTATTGCCCATTTTCCAAAATAGCCCAATCGAAAGGACCATATTTTTCTTTTATTGTTTTAAAATGCTGTCCATAGCCGCTATCGCCGCCTAAAAATAGGTTGTGTTTTTTGGTTTTCAAAACATAAGATGACCACAAACTTGTATTTCTGTGAAATCCTCGACCGGAAAAATGCCGCGCTGGCGTGGAGGTGATTTTTAAATCATTTTTTAAATCAGAATCTTCATACCAATCAAGTTCGATAATTTGATAATCTTCAAATCCCCAATGTTCCAGATGCGCACCAACACCAAGTGGACAAACGATTTTATTAATTTTTGATTTTAAATTTTTCATGCTTTTATAATCCAAATGATCATAGTGGTCATGGGTAATTATTAAATAATCGATGTCGGGAAAATCATTCTCATCATAAATATCGGTGCCTCTGAAGGCTTTTGTGGTTCCATTAATAGGCGAGGCGCTGCCACTAAGAACAGGATCTACCAAAAATTTGGTTTTATCAATTTGGAAAAAATAGGAAGAATGCCCCATCCATACAAAAAAATCATTGTTAGGATCTTGTGTTTTAAGGTCAGTCTTTTGTGACGGAATATCTTTAATAGGGAATTTTTCGGGTGTTTTGGTTGTTAAAAAATCCCACATTACTTTCGGCATAGAATAGCCTTGTCCTAAGTTAGGCGTATGTTCTAAGTTATGGAATTTTCCGTTTTTAAAATTCGAAGATTTTTTCATTCTTTCCAAACGAATTCCCTTAGCTTTTGCTCCGAAAGTTGGTTGTTGTATGAAGAGAAAAATGCTAATCGCAATAGCGAAAATTACTACAAATATGAAAGTCATGATTTATAAACTGTTTTTCACCAACAAAAGCCAATCATCTTCTAAAAATTTGTAACCTTGGTCGTAGACGAATCGATATTCCGAAGCATTTTTATAAACAATAAATTGTGTAAAATAATCGAAACTGAAACCTTGTGTTACCAATTTGGATTTTTGGATTTTGGTTTTTCCGTCGGTGTTTAGCTCTGTTAAGATGCGGTGGTTTTTGCGAAGTACATTATTGATATTTCGCATAAGATTGGAGCTGTCTTTGTTTTGACGGTTGTTGTAAGTGTTTCTACAAGCATCCGAGCAAAATCTTTTGTCAGACCTTCCAACGATTTTTTCACCACATTCTGGACAGCTTAGCATATTAATTAATTCAGTTTATTTTTAACAATAATTATTCCGTTCAATCTTTGCGACAACTTGACCGATTTGTAAAAACAACTTTTTAATTTCGAACATTATATAAAGTTACTCCAAAGATTAATAACTAAATTTACACAAATTAATTCTAATGAAATCAAAAATAATATTTTTAGGCTTGTTAGCCGTTTCAGGATTTCTAACAACTGTGCCCGCACAGAAGAATAAATCCACAAAACCGATGACAAAACTTACCAAAGCACAACAAGTATATCCTTATCAGGATTATGCAAAAGTTACTTTAACAACAGATATTTCGCATTTGACGTTTAAGGAAAAACAAGTTTTGAAATTAATGTTTAAAGCAGCAAAAATTATGGACAATTTGTTTTGGCAACAAGCTTATGGTGACAAAACAAAATTGCTTTCCAAACTTTCTGGAAAAGCCAAACAATATGCAGAAATTAATTACGGACCTTGGGATAGACTTAATAACGAAAAAGCTTTTGTAGAAGGCGTTGGCGCAAAGCCAGAAGGTGCGCAATATTATCCAGCAGATATGACGAAAGAGGAGTTTGAAAAAGCCATTCTTCCGGACGGAAAATCACCATATTCTGTAATTAAAAGAGATTCCAGTGGCCAACTTTATTCTGTTCCGTATTCAATAGAATACAAAACCAAACTTCAAGACGTAGCAAAATATCTCAACGAAGCATCAAATCTAGCTGAAGATTCTGGACTTAAAAATTATCTTAAACTTCGCGCAGAAGCCTTGTTGAGCGACAATTATTATCCAAGTGATTTGGCGTGGATGGACATGAAAAATTCCAATCTAGATTTAGTAATTGGGCCAATCGAAAATTACGAAGATCAACTTTTTGGGTACAAAACTTCGTTTGAAGCTTATGTTTTGGTAAAAGATGTAGAATGGAGTAACAGGTTAGCAAAATTTGTAAAATACCTTCCAGAGCTACAAACTAATCTTCCTGTAAAAGCCGAATACAAAAAAGAAGTTCCAGGTACAGACTCGGATCTCAACGCTTATGATGTGGTTTTCTATGCGGGCGATTGTAATGCTGCGGGAAAGACCATTGCTATTAACCTTCCTAATGATGAAAAAGTGCAGTTGGAAAAAGGAACACGCAGGCTTCAATTAAAAAATGCGATGAAGGCGAAATTTGATAAAATTTTGGTTCCTATTGCAACGTCTTTGATTGATGACAGCCAACAGAGAAATATCAAATTCGATGCATTCTTTTCAAATGTGATGTTTCATGAAGTGGCACACGGTTTAGGAATTAAAAATACAGTCAACGGAAAAGGCTCTGTACGTGAAGCTTTGAAAGAAGCCAATTCTGCTTTGGAAGAAGGAAAAGCAGATATTTTGGGATTGTACATGGTGAATCAGTTATTGCAAAAAGGCGAATTGTCAGGAAGTAAAGAGGATTATTTCGTGACATTTTTAGCAGGAATTTTCCGTTCTGTAAGATTTGGGGCTAGTTCAGCACACGGAACCGCAAATATGATTGCTTTTAATTATTTTGCTGAAAAAGGCGCTTTCGAAAAGTTAAGCAACGGGAAGTATAAAGTCAATGTTCCGAAAATGGAAGCTGCTATGAATGGGCTTTCAGAACTGGTTTTGACTTTGCAGGGCAATGGCGATTATGAGGGGGTCAAAAAGTTGTATGCCGAAAAAGGAATTATTCCTGCAGATTTGCAAAAGGATCTGGATAAACTTAAAACACAAAATATCCCAGTTGATATAGTTTTCGAACAAGGTCCACAAATGTTGGGTTTGAAGTAAATTTAATCTAAAATCATATTAACAGAAGTCCAAATTTCATTTCCGATTTGGACTTCTTTTTTTATTTTGGGATTCAGTTTAAAACCAAATTTTTCGTAACATTTTATAGCGCCAATATTCCAATCAAACACATTAAGTTCGGCAGATTTATTTGGGAAATGTTGATAGCCAAAGTCGAGTAGTTGCTGCATGATTATTTGTCCGAGTCCCTTTCCGCGATGGTTTTCAGGGCCAATTAAAATACGGCCAAGCAAAAAAGTAGCGTCTTTTTCTAAAATTTGTGCATGACCAATAATGTTTTTGCTTTCTTCATCGAGTACAGAAAAAGCATTTCGTTTTGGATTTTTTAAATCTTCAAAAAATTGTTCTTCTGTTAAAGGAAAACTAAGAGCAGCACCAGCAAATTGCATCAAATACCGAGGGTTTTTAATCCAAGAATTTAATATTTTAAAATCCTGATGTTCAAATGTTCTTAGCCGAATCATTGTTGTGGTAAATTAAGACGATTGTTGTAGATGATATCGATTAAATCATTTGCAAAATCGTTGCGTGGAGACATTTCTCCATTTATGGATAAGGCGATTGATATTTTGTTTTTATCATCATAAATCAAAATTGTACTCGTTCCTGAAGTTCCGCCCGTGTGACCCAAAAAATCAATATTATGGAATTTGAAAGCCATCAAACCGCGCCCATAAGTTTCTTTTCCGAGAATAGGTTTCATCTTTTTTAAGACTTTCAGTTTTGATGATTTTAGCATTGAATAAGGCGGTGATGAAACTGTTGATATCTTTCATAGATGATGAGATATCGCCAACTGCGGTAATGTTTTTAAAATAAAAATCCTTTTTGGTTTTCCAATTTCCATCTTCAAAAATATGAGAAAGATGGATGTTCTGAGGATTTTCTTCGGCAGAATGTGTATTCTTGAGTTTTAGTTTTTTGGTGATATTTTGTTTTAAAACTTCCGAAAAATTTTTGTTCGTTTTCTTTTCAATGATTTTTCCAAGAAGATAATATCCTGAGTTGGAATAGGAAATGCTGTCGTGGGGTGAGAACAATATAGCTTGTTTTTTGATTTCGTCAAGCAATTCTTTGTCGGTTCTTTCTTTGCCTAGCCATGGCGATTTACCATCTTTTTTTGAGGTAATTGCTGAGCCCGCTACTGTGTTCTAATAAGTTCTGAATGCTAATTTTATCGGCATTTTTGATGTCCGGGAAAAATTCTTCAAGTTTTGTATTAAGGCTAAGTTTTTGGTTTTCAATTAATTTAAAAACTAAAGTTGCTGTAAAAAGTTTGGTGACAGAACCTATTTGATAACGGACATTGTTGGATTTAATTTCACCAAAATTCTTTGCATACACTTCTTTTCCATCTTTTAAAATCGAAACAGTACCTATGTCCAGATTTTGTTTTTCTATATGGCTGAGGTAGGCATCTATTTTATCAGAATTGATGTTTTGAGAACTTAGGTTTAGGCTTAATATTAAAAATACAAATATCGAAAAATAGGATTTGGAGATCATTTGGGGTTAAGTTTTTTTAATTATTACAAAATTTAACTTCAATCAAAAATAGAAAACAAATTCAGTGTTTAATAGGCTTTTAAAAGTTTTTTTAGATTATTTATCCATTTACAAACGACTACAAACGATTTTAAATACTTTTCTACCGACTAATATTTTTTTCTTCTTGCAACTTTGTCCCAGAGATTTAAGAAATCAACTAACGTCTTGAATCTAATGTTTAATTAAAATTTTAATATTATGTCTTTAAGAAATCGCGTGACACTTATCGGTCGCACTGGCAAAGATGCAGAAATTCACACTTTCGAAAATGGATCAAAAAAAGCAAGTGTAAGTCTGGCTACATCAGATTTTTACATTAATCAAAACGGTGAAAAAGTGGAAGAAACGCAATGGCACAATCTCGTGGCATACGGAAAAGTGATTGATATTATTGAGCGTTATGTTCCCAAAGGAAAAGAAATCGCCATAGAAGGCAAAATTATGTACAGAAACTACGAAGACAAAGACGGGGTAAAACGACAAATAACCGAAATCCGAGTTGAAGAAATTCTACTCCTTAGTAATTGAGAATTCAACAAAAAAGCGCAGAATTATTTATCTTCTTCTGCGCTTTCTTGATTTTTTAGTCGGTCGGATATATATTCGATTTGGGTCTTGCCGTGTGCCTTTGGTTTTCCATTTTCATCCAATGAGACCATTACAATTTTATCAATAGTAATGATGGTTTGTTGCGTCATTTTGTTACGAACCTCGCATCGCAAGGTTAAAGATGTGTGACCAAAGCTTACAGGATGCAAGCCGATCTCAATAATATCGCCTTGCTTTGCAGAATCGATAAAATTAATTTCGGACATATATTTGGTAACGGTTTTTGGATTTTCCAGCTGTATAATTGAATATAAAGCAGCTTCTTCATCAATCCATTCCAAAAGACGACCTCCAAAAAGCGTGTGGTTGGGATTAAGATCTTCTGGTTTTATCCATTTTCGTGTGTGGTATTTCATAGTAAGATGATTTGTAGGCAAAACTATGATATTATCTTGGTTTTATCATGTTTTTGTGATGAAGATCTTCTATGATTTTAAGTTTAAAAATAGATGAATAATTAGAAATGAATAACAAATTGAAAGTCTTAGATTATTAGTAACTTTGCTTCCATCAAAAGAAGAATTTTCGACATAATGAAACCGAGTTTAGCAAAAGGAACTAGAGATTTTACGGCACAAGAAGTATTTCGTAGAAAATATATCATCAATAAATTACAAAAGAATTTTGAACTGTTTGGTTTTCAGCCTTTAGAAACACCAAGTTTTGAGAATCTATCGACGCTTACAGGAAAATATGGTGAAGAAGGCGATCGCTTGATTTTTAAAATTCTTAATTCTGGGGATTATGCTGCAAAAACAAAAGATGAAGATTGGACAGCGAAGAATTCGCAAAAATTAATTTCTCAAATTTCAGAAAAAGCACTTCGTTATGATTTGACAGTGCCTTTTGCAAGATTTGTAGCGATGAATCAAGGACAATTAAGCTTCCCTTTCAAACGTTACCAAATTCAACCCGTTTGGCGTGCCGATCGTCCACAAAAAGGGCGTTACAGAGAATTTTATCAATGCGACGCCGACGTTGTTGGAAGCACAAGCCTTTGGCAAGAAGTGGAATTATTGCAATTGTATTTTAAATCTTTTTCAGATTTAAAATTGCCAGTTAGCATCCACATGAACAACCGAAAAATTCTTTCTGGATTGGCAGAATATGCTGGGATTTCTGAGCAACTTATTGACTTTACTGTAGCTTTGGATAAACTGGATAAAATAGGGAAGGACGGTGTTGTGAAAGAAATGCTCGAGAAAAATATCTCTCAGGAAGCTATTGAAAAACTGGATTTTCTTTTTGACCAAAGCGACGATGCGCTAGAAAATTTATTGAAATTAAAAGAGCGCTTCACAAACATTGAAATCGGAATGCAAGGTGTTGACGAGTTAGAATTTGTCATGTTGAAAGCGCGTGATTTGGGTATAGATGCTGAAAGTTTGGTGTTCAATATCACTTTGGCGCGTGGACTGGATTATTATACAGGTGCGATTTTTGAAGTCAAAGCGGATGGCGTTGAGATAGGATCTATCGGTGGCGGCGGTCGTTATGATAATCTTACAGAAGTTTTCGGCGTAAAAGATGTTCCAGGAATAGGGGTTTCTTTCGGTTTGGACAGAATTTATTTAGTTTTGGAAGAATTGGATTTATTCCCAAGTTTTAATGAAAACGGAATTCAGTATTTATTTGCCAACTATGGCGAAAAAGAAGCCATAGAATCCCTGAAAATAATTACGCAATTACGCGAAAAAAATATAGCAGCAGAACTTTATCCTGAAGCCTCAAAGCTAAAAAAACAATTTACTTACGCAGAGAAAAAAGCAATTCCAAGTCTGGTTTTTTTAGGTGAAGAAGAAATTAAAAACGGAACGTTAACGATTAAAAATTTATCAAATGGCGAACAAAAAACAATACGCCAAGATGATTTTTTGAACATCGAATTATAAATAAAATGCCGGCCTCAAAATCATTTCATGTCTTAAATGGTGATTGTTTATTAGAAAATTTACAATATGTTTTTGATAAAAAAAATACAATTGTTTGGAGAGAATGTTTGATAGAAGGTCCTGTTTTGATAAAAAACTTTTGGGCGAACAGAGAGAAATTTATTTTAGAAACTTATTCTGAATGCAAAGGAATTTATAGTCGAAAAGTTATTTCAGAATTTCAAAATTTCCTCAATATCGATGCAAGTTCGGATGTTTATTTTTGGTTTGAAGACGATGTGTTTTGCCAAATAAATTTTTGGTTTTTATTAAGTCAGATTGATGCTAATAAAGAATTGAAGTTACACCGTGTTTTTCCAATACAAGACGAACAATGGAATGGTTTTTCTAGGTTGAAACCTACAGATGCCGAGGTGCTTTTGAAAACTTCCAAACCTATAAAATCAAAAGATTTAGAATTAGGAAAAAAACTTTGGAATGCTTATTCGGAGGAAGATTTTAAAACTTTAGAATTATTAGCTAAAAGTGAAAATCAAATTTTCAGACAACTTGATGAAGTCGTTAAGGCTATTATAAAACTAAAGAGCGGAAATTTAAAAAAAGAGCTAAAACTAATCTATCAAACCGAAAAATCATTTGAAGAAAACTTTAAAATAATCCAATATCATTACGGAATTTATGGTTTTGGAGATTTACAAATCAAAAATCTAATATAATAAAAAAGACGGCATTCGCCGTCTTTTTTATTCTTTTTTTTCAGTTATTGAGCAGATTTTTCAACATCTTGTTTCAATTCCGTCGCTTTATTTTTAACCTGGTCTACCGCATCGTTCGCCTTTGCTTTTAGGTCATTCCCAAATTTCGACAGGTTCTCTTTTGCTGTGTTAATCGTATCTTTCACCTTCTGTTGCTCTTCTGGCGTCGATTTTTTATACTTCCAATATGCCAAAGCGCCCAATCCTAACAAAGCCAATAAGCCATTCTTTTTAGATCCCATAATGTATTGTTTTATAATTATTAAAAAACTAATTTAATTAAATAATACGAAATAATGTGCCAACTATTCATGTGGAAATCATAATAAAAAGTTAAAATTTCGGCGTGCCCCTTTTTGTTTTTTGCTACACCAAAGCTTTGCTAAAAAACAAAAGGGTCGGTCTTCGCGCAGTCGCTGTTTTTTTTTCGAGGCTCCGCTTCGCTGCGCCATCTACACAAAAAACGAGCTCCAACAATGCGCTTCGCCCTCACGCAGGATTTGCCTTTTGTTTGAAAGTTAGATTATTATTTTTGAAAAAATAACAGACTTCTTTTAAATAAACTTATTTAGTTGGATATTTTTGCATTAAAGCTTGTAAAATAGCCCAAGTTTCCAAATCCAAAATACCATCGGTTTTTTCTGGCCTGAAATGATACTGAAAAGCTTCAATAGTTTGTTTGGTTTGTTTATCCCATACTGTTGTACTGTCAAGTTTGTAACCGAATTTATTTAAAGCAGTTTGTATTTTATAAATAAACTGTGGGGTATTGTACTGAGCTAGAAGATCCTCTTGAGTCATACTGTTAAGAAAAGCAAGCTTTGTTGCATCATCATACCACATCCCGATTTGATACTCGTCGTATAATCTTTTCCATGGGAACATTGGCCCAGGATCTTGTTTTCTTGTTGGTGCAATGTCAGAATGTGCCAATATATTAGTTGGCGGAATATTATATCGCGATGCGATATCTTTTACAAGATTCGCGACTTTTTTGATTTGTTTTTCTGGAAAACCTGGAAAGATTTTAGTTCCTGTTGCGTTAGTAGTCCAGCCAGCATTTACGATTTCAATACCAATAGAAATGTCATTTAGGTTTTGGTCTGCTCGCCAATTGCTTACACCTGCATGATAAGCACGTTTATTTTCATCAACCAAAAGATAGATTTCATTATCGTCATAAGAATTTACAAGATAATGTGCACTAACAGACTGTTGTGTTAAGACAGACGCAGATTTATCATTATCAAGAGCGGTGTAGTGTAAAATGACATAGCGTTGACGAAAATTCTGTGCAACAGCAGGGAAATAGGTTTTTACAACTTTATAATGATTAGGTTTCGCTGCAACAATAGAGCCATAACTTATCGTATTGTCATTTTTTGTAATGTCTCCAATATTGACTTTATAAAAGTCCGCTTCTTCTTGTTTGATAGGTGGTTTTATTGGGATAATTGGTTGTGCAGTTGTAATAGGTTTGGGTGTTGCAACAACTTTTTTAGTGTTATTTTGGGAACCGCAAGAAACTAAGCTGATTCCTAATCCTATGACATATAATGAATTACGCATACATGGGGCTTTTATTGTGTTTTACTGTGTCAAAAATATGAAAAAAAATTACAAAAATAATTTGGTAGATATTAAAAAGTGTTCTATATTTGCACTCGCAATTCAGCAGTTAAACGATCATTAAAATTAAATAAAAGTAGGAGGGTTGCCGGAGTGGTTAACGGAGCAGTTTGCTAAACTGTCGACCCGAAAGGGTCGCGTGGGTTCGAATCCCACACCCTCCGCACTTATATTATATTTCGGGGCGTAGCGTAGTCCGGTCATCGCGCCTGGTTTGGGACCAGGAGGTCGCAGGTTCGAATCCTGCCGCCCCGACTTTTTAAAAATAATGAGAGTAATCTCTGGAAGGGTGCGTAGCTCAGCTGGATAGAGCATCTGCCTTCTAAGCAGACGGTCACAGGTTCGAATCCTGTCGCGCTCACAAAAAAACTCACAACTTGTTTGTGAGTTTTTTTATTAAAGTTTCGTTGACCTCGGGGCGTAGCGTAGTCCGGTCATCGCGCCTGGTTTGGGACCAGGAGGTCGCAGGTTCGAATCCTGCCGCCCCGACGGAAAAGCCACTTCAATTTTGAAGTGGCTTTTTTTATTGACGCCGCATCACGTAGATTAAATAAAACAAGAACGGAAGAATAAATAGAGAACCAATTAATAGCGCCCAAGCTAATGCGTTGATTGTTGCTTCTGGAGCTGCTTGGTCTAGTAAAGAATAGTGATTTCCGTTTCCTAATAAAACAATATTTGGATAATGTTGATAGGTCGCTGCAACCAAAATTAAAACCACTTGCAATCCCGCAAATAATCGGATGGGAAGAAGTTTTCGGATTTTCATGCAATAGAAAATTAAACCCAACAAAATCGTTGCAACAACAACGGCTGCCATTCCCAACGGTTTCGAAAATATCCACTGAAATAATGGAATTCCAGAATAATATGCTGCGCCAAAAACCAACGTTCCTGTTAAAACAACTAAGACCATTGCTTTTTTAGATTTTCCAATCATCATCGTTACTTCATCATCACTTCGGCTTTCTCTGATGGAAAGAATACACGCCAAATACGAACAAATCGCAATCGTGAAAAGTCCCACCGCAACACCAAAAAGATTGAGCCAACTAAAAATATAGAGATCCAAAAAGTTGGTTGCATCAGGATTAATTGATGATGAAACGGTTGCTGCTGCAATAATGCCTAGAAAGAAGGGGGTCAACAAACTTGCCGCATAAAATATTCTGGAATACAAAACCTGCCATTGATCTTCTACTGCATCATAATTCCGGAATGTAAAAGCCGTTCCACGAGCGATAATTCCGACCAACATCAATACCAACGGAATATGAAGATAGGTTGAAATTCCAGCATAAATCTGCGGAAAACCTACAAATAAAACCACAATTGCGATAATCAACCACATATGATTGGCTTCCCAAACGGGCGCAATCGCATCGTGCATAATGTCGTGAACTTTCTTTTTCGTGTTTTTTCCAGCAAAAAGTTCGACAATTCCACCACCGAAATCCGCACCTCCAAAAACGACGTACAAACAAACTGAAAGCCATAAAAAGGCGATAACTACGTAGATCATGACTTTTTAGTTTTAGGTGAATAATTTGGATCGGTTGGGTCGTATAATTTTGGAACCATTTTAATTTGTCTTGACAATAAGAACGCTAAAATCATCGCTAAAGTCACGAAAATAAACGTGAAAAAGTAAAATGAATACTGAATTCCGGGCATCGGTGTTACGGCATCAATAGTTTTCATGACACCAT
This sequence comes from Chryseobacterium sp. POL2, assembly GCF_011058315.1. Classification (NCBI taxonomy): domain Bacteria; kingdom Pseudomonadati; phylum Bacteroidota; class Flavobacteriia; order Flavobacteriales; family Weeksellaceae; genus Chryseobacterium; species Chryseobacterium sp. POL2. Next base: position 3,188,711 of record NZ_CP049298.1, read on the forward strand.
AAATTATCCATGGTTGTCGCCCAACTTCGGTTACCGTCCAGCCTGCTTCTAGAGCGATATAACCAAATGGCGTCGCAATAAAAAACATTTTAAGAAACCATTTTTTGGTCATCCATTCTTTCTTTTTGTACAAAGTGAAAAGATAAATTCCTCCCATCAACATCATCACAACACCAAAGAAAATCATAATCTGAAAAGCGTAGTGAACAACGGCAACCGGCGGCCACAAGTCTCTCGGGAAGTCATTCAAACCTTTAACTTCACTATTAAAGTCGCCTGTCGCGAGAAAGCTTAAAACTTTTGGAACTTTAACGGAATATTTTACTTCACCCGTTTTTTCATCAGGAATTCCACCCAAAACGAAGGCGGCACCTTTTTCAGTTTCAAAATGAGCTTCCATCGCGGCTAGTTTGATAGGTTGTCTTTTGGTAACTGACTTCGCCGCGATATCACCACTTAACGGCGCTCCAAAAGCTCCAATCAATGCAAATCCCATTGCAATTCGGAACGCCTTGGTGTGAAACTCGATATTTTTCTTCTTTAAAATTAAATAAGCATGAACACCAGCAACCGCAAATCCAGTCGCGCAAAATGCAGCAACAGTCATGTGGAAAGCTTGCGGAAACCAAGCTTCATTAAACATCGCTTTTATGGGATCAATGTTGATGTATTCACCATTCACAAAATCAAAACCAGCAGGACTATTCATCCAAGCATTGGCGGCTACAACAAGAATTCCTGATGCTAAACCGCTAATCCCAACAATTAGTCCGCAAACCCAATGAAACCATTTGTTTAATCGGTCCCAACCGTATAAGAAGAAACCTAAAGCGATGGCTTCAATAAAAAATGCCGTTCCCTCAAGTGAGAAAGGCATGCCGAAAATGGGACCTGCATGTTCCATAAATTTTGGCCACAATAAACCTAACTCGAAAGAAAGCATCGTCCCTGAAACTGCACCTGTCGCAAAAAGTATTGCAACACCTTTACTCCAAGCTTTGGTGAGGCCTTTGTAGATTTCGCTTCCCGTTTTTAGATATTTCCAATGAGAGTAGGCCATAAGAAAAGGCATTACCATCCCAACACAAGCGAATATGATGTGGAAACCTAATGATAGAGCCATTTGCGACCGAGCCGCGATAAAATCATCCATCCTGTTACTGTTTTGAATGATTAAAGCTAAGAATTATAACTTATTCATACTTACATTATTATGGATTAATTTCAATGATAAATTTCATCTATTAAAATTTAATATATTTATGCAAGTTGACTATATTATTTAACTAATTTTTGGATGCTAAAAACTTTCAAAATCTGATATTTTTTTCCATATCTCTATGTTTTTGTATAATGAAAGAGTAAAAAATATAAATTCAAAAATGCTTCGTGAATTCTTTTCTTAGTTTCGTGAAATAAAATGATACATTCGTAAAGTGACAAGCATAAAATAGTAAGGGTGTTTTTTTCTTTGTGGCAAAATTTAAAACATTTTAACAATGAAAAAACTATTACTCATTTTTGGATCTTGCTTGGCGCAGATGTCCTTGGCTCAAATTCCTGCTTTAAGTCATTCATTTACGAATACTTTGGTTTCTCCAGGTTTTTCTATGGGAAACAATGGAATTGGTTTAGATGAAGACAGAAGTTATGACGCAGCAAAAGCTGCCAAATTAGCTGCTGGTCATGATTTTTTAAAAGTTACTTTAACAACTACTCAAAAAAATGCTTTATTATCCAACGGAACTATATCGCTTTGGTACAAGCATGAAGGCACAGGACAAAGTGCTTTTGGAACTAACAAACCTCTGATTTTTTGGTCCAATGGTGGATACAGTTATTCAGAAGGAATAATGTTGGGACTCAATAGTGCTGGAAGAATTCAGCTTTTGTCTTATCTTGGTAACAATGCAAATAATTCTGCGTCTGGACAAAGTTTTATCAACTTCCCAACTTCGGGTTGGAATCACATAGCAATCAGTTGGACGAATGGACCGAGTTCTAGTCATAGGATGAAAGTTTACCTTAACGGTGTTGAAGTGATCAATGTTAAAAGTCCATTCCAAGGTCTTCCATCTACATCATCGTCGGACATTTTTTTTACAGGATTTAATGCTAATTTCCCTAGTTCGCTTTACGGCAGCATCGATGAAATTAAAGTATATACGGAGCAACTTTCAGACGCACAAATTTTATCACTATTTTCAACTGAGCTTCCTACCAATTGTGTAGTCAATATTCCTGATGCTAATTTCAAAAATGCATTACTAAATTATAATACTCCAAAAATAGATGTTAATAACGACGGAAAAATTCAATGTTTGGAAGCGGAAGCTTTTCAGGGAATTCTAAAACTCAATAATAAAAACATTAGCGATCTTACAGGTTTGGAGGCATTTAAAAATCTTGGTGGACTGCAGGCTGCAGATAATAATATAAGTAAAGTGGATGTAAGTAGCCTTAAAAGATTGAATCACATTTCTGTGACAGGTAATCAATTGACTTCTTTGAATGTTGCCAATGGGAATAACACGAATTTTAATACAATGCTCTCGAACTTAAATAATAACCTTACTTGCATTCAGGTAGATAATCCTAATTACAGTCAAGCCAGTTGGGTAGGAACTTATTTTAGCATTCCTGCGGGAGCTTCATACAGTACCAATTGCGCACCAGCTCCATGTGAGGTGAATATTCCTGATGGTAATTTTAAATTTGCACTACTAAACCATACTCCTACAATTGACACCAATGGTGATGGCAAAATACAATGTACGGAAGCGGAAGCAGTTACTGAAAATTTAGCACTTTCGTTAAAAGGCATCAACAATATGACAGGAATTGAAGCTTTTAAAAATATTAAACAATTATTTTTAAGAGATAATAATTTAACAACTTTAGACCTAAGCGCGAATACAGCTTTGACAAATGTTGATTGCGCACGTAATCAATTAACCAGCATTAACTTGGGTACGAATACAGCTTTGAGGAATTTGTACATTCAAGAGAACCAATTAACAAGTTTAGATGTAAGTGCAAATACGGGATTAAGCAATTTGGTTTTGAACGATAATCATTTAACCAGCATAGATGTAAGTTCAAATACAGCCTTATCCAATCTAGGTTTTGCGAGAAATCAAATTAGCCAAATTAATCTAAGCACAAACTCAGCCTTAATTATATTGGTGACAAGTGATAATCCAATAACAAGTTTAGATCTAAGTTCAAATCCACAATTATATGTTATAGACAGTCAGAATTCGCAATTATCAAGTTTAAATTTAGCGAATGGAAATAACGGTATCATATCGGATCTTTACATTCAAAATAATCCAAATCTTACCTGCGTTCAAGTTGATAATGTTGCTTACAGTATTGCTAACTGGACAGATCCTACTTCTTACATAAAAGACAGCATTGCTAATTACAGTGAAGATTGTAGCTCTACATTAGGAACTAATAATATCGGATCAAAAACAAAAATAGAAGTGTATCCAAATCCAACAAAAGGAATTGCACAATTAAGCGAAGTTGCAGATATACAGGTTTTTGACGCTAGCGGAAGATTAATTCTGACAAAAGATAAAACCAAAGAAGTTGATTTAACATATCTGAAAAGTGGCGTTTATTTTATTAAAACTAAAACGTCTGAAAAACTAATAAAAATTATTAAAGACTAAGCTAATCATACTTTAATAATAGTTAATAACTTTTTTATATTTTTTGGAAGACTGTCCAACGAAAGTTGGACGGTCTTTTCTAAAGAAAATGAATAAATTTAAGCCTGTAATTAACATGTTATCAAGTTTGAGTAAAATTCATAATTTTGAGAAAAACAATTGCCTTGAAATTTCTATTTTTTCTGTTTTGCTCCTTATACTTATTTGGACAATCCAATCCTTATGCTTTTACGCTCAACAAAATCTCTGGTTTGCCATCAGATATGGTGTTTGATGTTAAGCAGGATAGGCAAGGTTTTATCTGGTTGGGGACTGCCAAAGGCATTTTTCGATATGATGGTGTTGAGGTCAAATCTTTTACTAGTGTGGATGTAACGGTAAAATCGGTTTCAAATATTAATCAAGATAAAAAAGGAAGAATTTGGTTTCAAGATTTTAACGGCAATATTTTCTTTGTAGAGGATAATCGGATACAGAGCTTTAAGGCTTATAAAGCAAATGGTTTTCTTAAGTACGCTCTAATTCATGATAAACTTTACATTGCGGGAAAAAAAGGCATTAGGATTTATGATATTAGCAGTTTTCGGTTGCTTAAAGAGATTCCGTTAGATCTTCATACAACTATCCAAACTGTTGCTTTGGAAGATAGTTTTTATACGATTGGAGAAGAAATCCACGTGGTTAATCCACAAAATCAATTAAGGAAATTGACTTTGCCCGCAGATTACACCAAAAAGATTACAGCTCCAATAATCACAACAGATGGGAAAAAGCTTTATGTTTTTTCTAAATTTGATCCAAGTTATTTAGTTATTAATAACGGAGAAAATAGTCTTAAGACTTTGCCTTTTAATGTCGTATTTACTCAAAACGCCAATGTTATCGATCAGGATATTTGGCTGTGTTCTACCAAAGGTTTATATCGATTCAATCCTCAGAATAATACTTATAAACACTATTTTGCAGAAACAAATATATCTTTTATTACCAAAACGGCAGTCGGTAATTTCTGGATTTCTACATTAACCAATGGTGCGTTGTATGTAGAGGATTTTAACTCTGGTTTTATTGCAACACCAACGATTCCTATACGTTTGGTAAATGAGCAAAACAACTTGTTGTTTTCCTCCAATCGCGATGAGATTTTTAGTGTAGATGAATTGTTTAATGTGCAAAGGATTTATAAAGGTAAGACAGATCATGTGATTTCACCTTTGTTTGTTGATCGTAATAATAACCGACTTCTTTTTGCATCTTCAAAATTTATAATTAAATCTCAACACGCTACTTTAGAACATATTATTGCGGTAAAGCAAATTGCGCAGTTGGATGCCAAATATTATGTGATTAGCGCCAGTACTTGGAATGGCATCATCTATACCGATCCAAAACTTAAAAGTGAGTGGGACAAAGAGTTCGGAGCATTAAAGCAACATTCGCAAGATGGGATCTACTTTATACCATTGGTGACTTCAGAAAACGGTAAAAATTGTTTTGTAGATACTAAAGACAATAGCATTTATTTTTTGACTAATTATGGTATAAGACGTTATCATAAAGGCATTACCAAAGATATTCCGAATGATACTAAGAGTGTTTTTATCCAAATGGAAAATCTGGATGGTAAAATCTATCTACTTTCTCAAAATGAAAATTTATATGAGTTAAACTCAGGAAAAGTTCATAAAATTAAACTTCCTAATAAGTTTGAAAATGCGAAAATTCAGAAATTTAAAATTATTGATGATAGCATTTATTTAATAAAAGACAATGTGGTTTATAATTATTTGCCACAACAACAAAAGATAATTCCGGCGTTACACATCCCAAAAGATGTAGAAATTAATGATATTGCAAAGTTCCAGCATCGTTTATTCTTTTCGACTAATAAAGGGATTATTCATATTCCTTATACTAATACATTTGGTTTTCAACCTTTAAAGTTATTTGTAAATAACATAACGGCAAATGGCAAAATTATCCACAACAAGGATTTTGACCAACTGAAATCATCTCAAAATAATATTGAAATTAATTTTGATATTCAGTCAGAAGCACCCAATGCACAATATGAGATTTATTATAAAATGGACGACTCTAACTGGCAAAAGATTTCTAATCTTAACAGACGTCTGGTTTTTTCATCGATTTCTAGCGGCAAACACCACGTTGTTTTAAAAATAGTTCGAGATTCTGAAGTTATTAGCAAAGAGATTTCATTTTATATTTCGCCTCCTTTTTATCTTACATGGTGGTTTTTGGCACTTTTGGGAATAGCTTTGATTTTTGGAATTTATTTCATTTTTAAAACAATTATTAAACGAATCAACTTAGAAAATTCAAAAAAAATAGAAAAACTAAACTTAGAAAAATTAGTCAATCAGAATAAACTTAAATCTCTGAAATCCCAGATGAATCCTCATTTTTTCTTTAATGCACTCAATACTTTACAATCTTATATTGTGGCTAATGAAAAGAAGGAAGCCGTATTCTATCTGTCTAAATTTTCAAAATTAACTCGATCTATCCTTGATATGAGTGACCGAGATAACATCTCCTTAAAAGAAGAAATAGAAACTCTAAAAGTCTACCTCGATTTGGAAAAAGCTAGATTCGATAATGATTTTCAGTATAATATTTTTGTAGATGAGCAATTGGAAAATTCAGATGTTACAATTCCTACCTTGCTTATTCAGCCTTATGTAGAAAACGCCATAAAACATGGGCTTTTACACAAAAATGCGAATAAGAATTTAGAAGTTACTTTTGATAAATTTAATGATATGTTAATGATTAAAATTGAGGATAACGGAATTGGAAGAAAAAGAAGTATGGAACTGAATGCTATAAAAAATAAAAACCATAAATCTTTTGCAACACAATCCTTAGAAGAGCGAATAATGTTGATTAACCATAGCGAGCAATACCAAATTAACATACAATATATTGACAAAAATGACAATCGAGGAACTATAGTCCTTTTAAAAATAAAATCAAGTGATGTGTAACGATATTAATGCAATAATAATTGACGACGAAGAAAGGGCTCGGATGAATCTAAAACTTTTAGTCGAAGAATTCTGTCCTGAGATTAAAATAATTGCCGAATGTAAAAGCCTTTCCGCAGGTGTGAAAACTATTCGCAAAGAAAATCCTGCGCTGGTCTTTCTAGATATCGAAATGCCTGGTCATAGTGGATTAGAACTTTTAGATTTTTTTAATGAATCCGAAGTTAATTTTTCAATTATTTTTGTGACTGCTTATAATAATTACGCCATTAATGCCTTCAAATTATCGGCTGTAGATTATTTACTAAAACCAATCAATCCGCAAGATTTGCAAAACGCCGTTGCTTTATTTCAGAAACGAAAAAATCAAACGGATAATTTGATTGCGCTCAAAACCAATTTAGAACATTCTTTTAATAACAAGATTGCAATTCCAGTTTCCGGAAAAATTATCTTTATGAATATCGAAGATATACTCTATCTAAAAGGGGATGGAGCTTATACGACAATTAATAAAACTGACAGAACAAATTTGTTGGTCTCCCGTAATCTTAAATATTTTGAAGACTTTTTTAAAGATAATAACAGCTTGATGCGTGTCCATCGGTCTTATATTGCTAATCTTAGCCATATAGGAAGTTTGGGAAAAAAAGATGGTGCATATATCGAATTTCTGAATGGCGATTGGATTCCCATTGCTAATGATAAGTTACAAGAAATACTAAATAAAGTGAATTTCATGAAGAAATAATTTATAATGCTAAGGGATATTTTAAGGTATTATCGAATAACTTTGAAGTCAAATTTCATCTATTAAAATATAATTTATTTATGCAAGTTGACTATATTATTTAACTAATTTTTGGATGCTAAAAACTTTCAAAACCCGAAAATTTTCACGATATTTGTAGGTCTTTGCACAGCGCAAAAATTAAAAATTTTATATGAGTCAAAAACAATATACAGCAAGTAGTATTCAGGCATTGGAAGGAATGGAGCACGTACGTATGCGTCCTTCGATGTACATTGGTGATGTGGGCACTAGAGGTCTTCACCATTTGGTTTATGAAGTAGTGGACAACTCTATTGATGAGGCTTTGGCAGGTTATTGTGATACAATTACGGTAACCATCAAAGAAGGCAACGGAATCGAGGTGACCGATAATGGTCGTGGTATTCCGGTTGACTTTCACGAAAAGGAGCAAAAATCAGCTTTGGAGGTTGTAATGACCAAAATTGGAGCAGGAGGGAAGTTCGATAAAGATTCGTATAAAGTTTCGGGAGGTTTACATGGCGTTGGGGTATCGTGTGTTAACGCGCTTTCTAACGACATGATTACGACGGTTTTCCGGGACGGAAATGTGTATCAACAACATTATCAAAGAGGAAAAGCTCTAGAAGATGTTAAGCAAGTAGGAAATACTGACAAGCGTGGAACAATGCAGTTTTTCCAACCTGATGATACTATTTTTACAGAATTAGTTTATAACTATGATACTTTAGCGAATCGTCTTCGCGAACTTTCTTATCTTAATAAAGGTATTACAATTACTTTAACAGACGAAAGACTTACACTAGAAGATGGTAGTTTCAAAACAGAAATTTTCCATTCAGAAGGAGGCCTGAAAGAATTCGTTGAATTTATCGATGGCAGTCGCGAGTCTATCATGGAGAATGTTATCTTCATGGAAGGCGAAAGAGAAGGTATTCCTGTAGAGGTTGCAATGCGTTACAACACTTCGTTTAATGAGAATTTACATTCTTATGTTAACAATATCAACACGCACGAAGGTGGTACACACTTAGCAGGTTTCCGCAGAGCATTAACGAGAACTTTAAAAAAATATGCAGACGAGCTAGGTCTTCCTGCAAAAGAAAAAGTTGAAGTTACAGGTGACGATTTCCGTGAAGGTCTTACAGCAGTTATTTCTGTTAAAGTAATGGAACCTCAGTTCGAAGGTCAAACCAAAACAAAACTTGGAAACTCAGAAGTTTCTGGTGCGGTTGATAAAATAGTTGGTGAAATGTTAACCAACTTTTTAGAAGAGCATCCTACAGAAGCTAAAATAATTGTACAAAAAGTGGTTTTAGCAGCTAAAGCAAGACAAGCTGCGAAGAAAGCACGCGAAATGGTACAACGTAAATCACCAATGGGTGGTTCTGGATTGCCAGGGAAATTATCAGATTGTTCGTCCAAAGATCCTGCAGAATCAGAATTATTCTTAGTAGAGGGAGATTCCGCAGGTGGAACGGCAAAACAAGGTCGTGACCGTCATTTCCAAGCTATCTTGCCATTGAGAGGTAAGATTTTGAATGTCGAAAAATCTATGCTTCACAAAGTTTATGATAACGACGAGATCAAAAATATATACACCGCTTTAGGTGTTAGCGTTGGGACAGAAGAAGATTCTAAAGCTTTAAATATCGCAAAACTTCGTTATCATAAAATCGTGATTATGACCGATGCCGATATCGATGGTTCTCACATTTCGACTTTGATTTTGACATTCTTTTTCCGATATATGAAAGAATTGATTGAGAATGGTTACGTTTACATCGCACAACCACCTTTATATTTATTAAAGAAAGGAAACAAAAAAGTCTATGCTTACAACGAAAAAGAACGCGAAGCTTTGACGCTAGAGATGTCGCCAGACGGAAAAGGTGTAGAAGTACAACGTTACAAAGGTCTTGGGGAAATGAATCCTGAGCAGCTTTGGGACACAACGCTTAATCCAGAACATAGAACGCTTAAGCAAATTACAATCGAAAATGCTGTAGAAGCAGATAGTGTTTTCTCAATGTTAATGGGCGATGAGGTGCCACCAAGAAGAGAGTTTATCGAAAAAAATGCAGTTTATGCACGTATCGATGTTTAATTAAATTTTAAACTTAAAAATAGAAATTATACTAAACCTTCCTGTTTTGGAAGGTTTTTTGTTGTCAAACGAAAAAAAATATTATATGAAAAATTTGTTTACAATCTTTGCTATTTCTATGCTTGCATTTACAAGTTGTACAAAAAAAGAAGCCACTCAGATTCAGGTTAACACAAAAGATTCTGTCGCTACAGGAAAATCTTTCGCCGTTGATTCAATCAAAATTTCGGATTCTATTAAAAAGTCAGCCAATATCACGTTGGCTTATGAAAATTCGATTTTGGTTTTTCCAGGCATCGAAGATAAAAGTCTGTTCGACAGCATCTATAACCCAACCGGCCTCAAGGCAAAAGACTTTTCTCAAGATGCTTTAAAATTAACATTAGAACAAGACAGAACCGACTTCTACAAAGGTTTTGACAATGCAGATTACGAGCCCTCTTCTCGCCAAACTTGGGATAATACTTCTAACATGACTGTGTTTAGCAATCAGTCCGATGTATTGACTTTGCGTTATACAACAAGCGGTTATACAGGCGGCGCACACGGATTTTATAATGAAATTTATAAAGTTTTTGACCTTAAAAATAAAAAAAGTATTAATCTGGAAGATGTGGTGAAAAATCCAAAAGATAAAGCTTGGGAAAAATTGTTGATGGACAGTTTTATAAAAAATGATAAAGATGATCAAAAAGCGATGTTGCTCGAGAAGACGATCCCGCTGAACCATAATTTCTATTTCGGAAATAACAGCATCACTTTTGTTTATAATCAATACGAAATTACCGCTTATGCAGCAGGTTTGGTGTATATAAGCTTGCAATATGACGACATCAAAGATTATTTGAAGCCAGAATTTTTACAACGAATTGCGCATTAATAATTAAATAAATTTAACTTAACTTTGCAATACGTCAAACTCCGATTATTCGGAGTTTTTTATTAAATATTACATGAAAACAGCGTATATCATTAATCCTTTTTCAGCAAAAAAAAATTATCAAAACTTTTTGACAGGGCTTAAATCCAAAGTTGAAAATCCTTTAGTTTTGGTGTCAAAATCTATCGAAGATAGTTTTAATTTTATAAAAGAAAACTGGGACGATGTAGATGTTTTTGTAGCTATTGGCGGCGATGGGACGATCTCTACAGTAGCGAGTAAGTTGGTAAATACAGATAAAATTTTAGCTGTTTTTCCAGCAGGTTCGGGTAATGGTTTTTCTAATGAAACCAACTTTTCTAAAAACATTGATAAACTTTTAAAAAAATTAGAAAATCGAGAATTCAAGTTAGTAGATTCATTTATGATAAATAATAATTTATCGATAAATGTTTCTGGTGTTGGCTTGGACGGAAATATTATCGAAGGTTTTGAACATTCCAAACGTGGCTTTAGCAGCTACATCAAAATCACTGTTGAGAAGTATTTTAAATTTAAACCTATTAAAGTCAAGTTTGAAGAAAAATATAAAAACTTCGATGGCGAATATATGATGGTTAATGTTGCCAACACACGACAGTTTGGGAACAATGCTTATATCGCACCACAAGCCGATATGTCCGATGGTAAAGTCGAATTGGCTTTGGTAAAAAAGTTTCCGCTGCCAGCAGGATTAACATTTGCTTATCAAATGTTTACTAAAAGCTTAAAACCAGGCAAATATTTGCAATACATTTCGACTTCCGAAATTTCGTTTTCTGTCGATTCCGAGGCATGGCATCTCGATGGCGAATATTATAGAATAAAATCTCCAATCCACATCCGAGTGCTTCCCCAAAGTTTACGAATATTAATATAGAATTTTAGTCGAAAGCTGTATCTTTGAGCGACAAAGCCTTTCTATGCGCAACAAACTCAAAATTATCAACGATCCAGTCCATGGTTTTATAAAAATTCCACATGAGATTCTTTATGATATTATCGAACATCATTACTTCCAAAGACTCCGCAGAATTTCTCAAACGGGATTATTGTCTTTGGTATTTCCAGGGGCAAAACATACGCGCTTTCATCATGCTTTGGGCGCGATGCATTTGATGTTTACAGCATTAGAAACTTTAAAATTAAAAGGTGTTTCTGTTTCTAAAGAAGAAGAAAAAGCGGCATTGTTGGCGATTTTGTTACACGATGTTGGACATGGACCTTTTTCTCACGCTTTAGAAAACCGATTGATGGATAATTGGCATCACGAAAAATTGTCTTTGCTGTTGATGACAAAACTAAACGAAGAATTTTCTGGTGAACTTAGTTTGGCGATAGAAATGTTCAAAGGTCAGTATTCTCGTAAGTTTTTCAACCAATTGATTTCATCACAATTGGATGTCGATCGTTTGGATTACCTCAAACGAGATAGCTTCTACACGGGCGTTGCCGAGGGTAATGTTAATACACAGCGTATTATTTCGATGCTTAATGTTAGCAACGATGAGTTGGTGGTCGATTCCAAAGGCATTTATTCCATAGAGAATTATTTAACGGCAAGAATGTTCATGTATTGGCAGGTTTATTATCACAAAACCGCGGCTTTATCAGAACATCTGTTGGTCAAAATTTTAGGCCGAGCCAAAGCTTTGGTTTCAGAAAAAAAAGACTTGGATGCGCCGAAGTATCTTAAATATTTTTTGGAAAATCAACATTTCGAAGAACAGAACGAACTCAATATCAAAAACTTTACAATGCTCGACGATATGGATGTTTTTCAGGCAATAAAAGCTTGGACAGAATCCGATGATTTTGTATTGTCTTATCTTTGCAAAACCGTTATCTATCGTAATTTTCCGAAGACGATGTCCTCCTCACAATATTTCTCAGAAGATTTTATACAGACCAAAATTGAGAAAACCAATCGTTTTTTTAACATCGATAATGGACACGAATTGGTCGATCAAATTTCGAGAAGTTTGCTGCCTTATGACACCGAAAAACAACCGATATTTCTTCTGGATAAATCCGGTAAAAAGTTAAAATTGGAAGATTCTGAAAACCAAATACTTTCGTCGTTCATTAATCAACCGAACACGAAATATATATTGTCTTTCCCAAGAGAGATTTTATAAATTTGGGCAATTCTTGCAAATCCTAAGCATTTCCAAGGCTTTTTGCAAGACCGGGCTATTCGCTGTATCTTTTTTGCAAAGACTTTAGCTTCGCAAGTCCTTTCAAAAAAGGATGCCGCTGCTATCCCTATCGCAATTGTTCAGTATGATTGGTCTTATTAAATTAAAAATAATCAAGATTTGACAATTTTGTAAAAAAAATAATTTTCTAGTACTCATAAAACAGAAATTATTATCTTTGCACGATATGGAATTTACTGTAGAGCAAATTGCAAACTTTATTAATGGTAGAATCATCGGTGATAAGTCAACAATTATTACTGGCGTTTCTCCTATAGAAGATGGCCAAAAAGGTCATTTGTCTTTTATTGCACAAGAGCGTTTTGCTCATTTTATTGATACAACAGACTGTTCAGTACTGATAGTTTCAGAAAAACTGTTAAAGCCAGACCATACTTATCCTTCAGTTATTATTGTTGTGGAAGATGCATACTTGTCTTTTCAGGTTCTTATGAATCTTTATAACGATCTCAAAAAGAAAAAGTCCGGAATAGAACAACCTTCCAATATTAGCCATTCTGCAGTGGTGGGTTCGGATGTTTATATCGGTGCGTTTACGTATATTTCTGACAAAGCTGTTATCGGCGATAATACCCAAATCTATCCACAAGTATATATCGGAAAAGCAGTGAAAATTGGAAAAAATTGCAAAATCGATTCAGGCGCTCGGATATATGACGGTTGCATCATCGGTGATAACTGTATTGTACATTCTAATACAGTGATAGGTGGTGATGGTTTTGGTTTTCAACTAAGTGCTGAAGGTTTTAAAAAAATTCCACAATTAGGAAATGTTATCATAGAAGATGATGTTGAGATAGGATCTAATTGTAGCATCGACAGGGCGACAATTGGTTCAACCATTATTGGAAAAGGTACCAAGATCGATAACCTTATTCAGATTGCTCATAATGTGAGAATTGGCCAAAACAATGTTATTGCAGCACAAGCTGGGATTGCAGGCTCTACCAAAATTGGAGATTGGAACCAGATTGGCGGTCAAGTCGGAATTGTTGGACATATCGAAATTGGAAATCAAGTTAAAATCCAAGCGCAAAGTGGCGTAAATAGTAATGTGAAAGATAAAGAAATACTTTATGGTTCTCCGGCGATTTTGGCAGGTGACTACCGTAGAAGTTATGTTCATTTTAGAAACTTTACTGACATCGTTGAAAGAATTAATAATTTAGAAAATAACAAAAAATAAAATTTGTTAAAAAAATATCTTTGTAATGAGTGATAAACAAAAAACTATACAAGAGGACATTCAGCTCTCGGGTATAGGACTACACACAGGAAAAGAAGTTAATCTTACCATAAAACCTGCAAAAGAAAATACAGGTTTTGTGTTTGTAAGGACAGACCTAGAAGGTCGTCCACAAGTAGAAGCAGATGTCAATTATGTAACAACGACAGAGCGCGGTACAACCCTAGAAAAATTAGGCGTAAAAATCCATACTTGCGAACATCTTTTAGCAGCATTAGTCGGGATGGATCTTGACAATGTTATTATGGAGATGGACAGTTCGGAACCACCAATTTTAGATGGATCTTCAAAATATTTTGTAGAAGCGATCGAAAAAGCAGGTATTGAAGAACAAAATGCAGTGAGAGAATATTTGGTAATCAAAGAAGTCTTGAGCTATGTTGACACCAACTCAGGTTCCGAAATTACCATTATACCTTCCGAAAACTACGAAGTCACAACAATGGTTGACTTTGGAACAAAAGTTTTAGGAACGCAAAATGCAAGTCTTAAAAATATTTCTGAGTTCAAAGACGAAATTTCTTCAGCAAGAACTTTTAGTTTTTTGCATGAGCTAGAACAATTATTAGATCATAACCTTATCAAAGGTGGTGATATCAGCAATGCAATCGTATATGTTGATAAAGAATTAACACCAGAAACCACAGAAAAGTTAAAAGTAGCTTTCGGTAAAGATGATGTTTCTATTCGTCCAAATGGGATTTTGGATAACCTAAATCTTAATTTTCCTAACGAAGCTGCCCGTCACAAACTTTTGGATGTTATTGGCGATTTAGCTTTGGTAGGTGTCAAAATTAAAGGCCGTGTTATCGCAAACAAACCTGGACATTTTGTTAACACCCAGTTTGCTAAGAAACTTAACAGACAATGGAAATTACAAAAAAAGAAAAACGTTCCAGATTTTGATTTAACAAAAGAACCCGTTTTTGATATTAATGGTATTATGAAATTAATGCCACACCGACCACCGTTTTTGTTACTAGATAAGGTTTTAGAATTATCCGATACCCACGTTGTAGGTCTTAAAAATGTAACCATGAACGAGCCTTTCTTTGTGGGACATTTTCCTAAAGAACCAGTAATGCCAGGTGTTTTACAAGTAGAAGCTTTGGCACAAGCGGGAGGGATTTTGGTATTAGCAAGCGTGCCAGATCCAGAAAACTATTCAACTTATTTTATAAAAATAGACAAAGTAAAATTCAAGAGAAAAGTAGTTCCAGGAGATACTTTAATTTTTAAAATTGAATTGATAGAGCCTATCAGACGCGGAATAGTTCATATGCAAGGTTATGGCTATGTTGGTGATACAGTAGCATTGGAAGCAGAACTTATGGCACAAGTTGCAAAAAATAAAATAGACTAAATGGTACATCAGTTAGCAGTCGTCGACAAACGTGCAAAAATAGGTAAAAACGTAGTTGTAGAACCTTTCACAACAATAGCCGGAGATGTAGAAATTGGAGAAGGAACTTGGATTGGATCAAATGTCACCATAATGGATGGAACCAGAATTGGTAAAAATTGTAAAGTTT
This sequence comes from Chryseobacterium sp. POL2, assembly GCF_011058315.1. Taxonomy (NCBI): domain Bacteria; kingdom Pseudomonadati; phylum Bacteroidota; class Flavobacteriia; order Flavobacteriales; family Weeksellaceae; genus Chryseobacterium; species Chryseobacterium sp. POL2. The sequence goes on from NZ_CP049298.1 coordinate 3,204,194, forward strand.
TTCCAGGAGCTGTCCTAGGAGGTATTCCCCAAGATCTAAAATTCGATGGTGAGGATACTTTTGTATATATCGGAGACAACACCGTTATCCGAGAAGCAGTCACTGTTAACCGCGGTACAAAAGCATTAGGCTATACCAAGGTGGGTAACGATTGCCTCATTATGGCAACAGCCCATGTAGCTCATGATTGTGTCCTTGGGAACAATGTGATAATCGCTAATGCGTGTGGTATTGCAGGGCATGTTGAGATTGGAGATTTTGTTGTAATGGGCGGACTAAGTGCGGTACAACAATTCGGTAAAATCGGAAAACATGTGATGATATCAGGCGGATCATTGATTCGGAAAGATATTCCACCATATGTAAAAGTTGCGAGAGATCCCATTTCCTATGCCGGAATTAACTCTGTAGGACTTAGAAGAAGAGGATTTAGCAATGATAAAATTTTTGAAATTCAGAAAATTTATCGTGCCATTTTCCAAATGAAGATGAATACCACACAAGCAATAGAGCATATCGAGAAAGAAATGTTACCAACCGCCGAACGCGACGAGATTATCACATTTATCCAAAACTCGCCAAGAGGTATCGTTAAAGGCTATGGTTCTTCTAAAGAATAAATTAACAAACAAGAAATTATTAAATATTAATGGCAACAACAGCTGATATTAGAAAAGGTCTTTGTATTGAATACAGCAACGACATTTACAAGATTATCGATTTTCAACACGTAAAACCAGGAAAAGGTCCAGCTTTCGTAAGAACAAAACTTAAAAGCGTAACCAACGGAAAAGTTCTTGATAACACTTTTTCTGCAGGTCACAAAATTGATGAAGTTAAAGTGATTACTAGAAAGTTTCAATACCTTTATGATGACGAAAACGGTTTCCACTTCATGAACAACGATGATTTCTCTCAAATCTACATCAACAAAGAAATGATTGAAAACGCACAATTCATGAAAGCAGGTGAAGAAGTGACGATTATCTTGAAAGAAGCTGACGAAACGCCACTTTCTGCGGAGATACCACTAACAGTATTTTTGGATGTTGTAGAAGCCGATCCAGGAGTTAAAGGTAACACAGCTACCAACGCTCTTAAAAATGCTATCGTGGAAACAGGAGCTAGAGTTTTGGTTCCGTTGTTTATCGAAGCAGGTGATAAGATTAAAGTTAATACGGAAGATGGCTCCTACATCGAACGTGTAAAATAAATATTGTAAAGCGTTTTGGAAATCAAAACGCTTTTTTTATAAAATAAAAGAGATGACCTTTAGCCAACCACAGACGCTTAAGTCTATTGCTGATTTTATTCAAGCTAAATATATAGGTTCCGATGATTTTAAAATTTTAGGAACTAATGAAATTCACCGTGTTAAAGCTGGTGAAATTGTCTTTGTCAACCATCCCAAATATTATGATAAAGCACTCAACTCGGAGGCCACGATTATTCTAATCGATAAAGAAGTTGACTGTCCAGAAGGTAAAGCACTTTTAATTTCTGATGATCCTTTCAGAGATTTTAATAAAATTAATCTTCATTTTTCGACAATTTCAGACTTTTTTGGTGATATTTCAAAACCAGAGATTGGTGAAAATTCAAAAATTCATCCAAGTGTCGTAATCGGCAATAATGTTAAAATCGGAAAAAATTGCATTATTTATCCTAATGTTGTCATTGGTGATGATACGGTTATCGGAGATAATGTCTTTATCCAAGCCAATACAGTTTTGGGTGGCAATGCTTTTTACTACAGAAAACTTTATGGCAACTATGATCGATTAATCTCCGTAGGCAATGTTGTTGTTGAAGACAATGTTCAGATTGGAGTAGGTTGTACGATTGATCGTGGTGTGACAGATATTACCGTAATAGGAGAGGGCAGTATTTTGGATAACCAAATCCAGATTGGCCACGATACAGTAATCGGGAAAAGATGCTTAATAGCTTCTCAGACGGGGATTGCAGGTTGTTGTATTATAGAAGATGATGTTACAATTTGGGGACAGGTTGGTATGGCGTCTGGGCTTACAATAGAATCTGGTACGGTGTTATTGGCCAAAACAGGCGTTAACAGAAATCTTAAAAAGGGAACTTATTTTGGCGCTATTGCAGAAGAATTCCGAGATTATTTAAAAAAAGAAGTTAAGCTCCGCAATCTCTAAATTAATTCTAAGAGAAAAAACAAAAATCAGTATTCAATTTTCAAGAATATTAACTATTTTTGTGTTTTATCAAAATCATTGAAAATTTAAAAAAATAAAAATAAAATGTCAGTATTAGTAAACAAGGATTCTAAGGTAATCGTACAAGGTTTTACAGGTAACGAAGGAACGTTCCATGCAGGTCAAATGATTGAATACGGAACTAATGTTGTTGGTGGGGTAACACCAGGAAAAGGTGGAACAGAGCATCTAGGTAGACCAGTATTCAATACAGTGGCAGATGCAGTTACAAAAGCAGGCGCTAACGTTAGTATTATCTTTGTACCACCAGCATTTGCCGCAGATGCTATTATGGAAGCAGCCGAAGCTGGTATCAAAGTTATCGTTTGTATTACAGAAGGAATTCCTGTTGCGGACATGGTAAAAGTTAAAGAATATATCAACGATAAAGATGCACGTCTTATTGGACCTAACTGCCCAGGTATCATTACTTCTGATGAAGCTAAAATCGGCATTATGCCAGGTTTCGTTTTCAAAAAAGGAAAAGTCGGTATCGTTTCTAAATCTGGTACTTTAACTTATGAAGCTGCAGACCAAGTTGTAAAAGCAGGTTACGGTGTTTCTACGGCAATCGGTATTGGTGGTGACCCAATTATCGGAACAACAACGAAAGAAGCTTTAGAATTATTCATCAACGATCCAGAAACAGAAGCAGTAGTTATGATTGGAGAAATTGGTGGATCTCTAGAAGCAGAAGCAGCAAGATGGTACAGAGACAGCGGCTCAAAAAAACCAGTTGTAGGTTTCATCGCTGGACAAACTGCACCTAAAGGAAGAACTATGGGACACGCTGGAGCGATCGTGGGTGGTGCTGAAGATACAGCACAAGCTAAAATGGCAATTATGGCAGAATGCGGTATCAATGTAGTAGATTCTCCTGCTGAGATTGGCGCAACAGTAGCTAAAGTTTTAGGATAAATTATTACAAAAACACACAAATACAAAATGAAAAAAACGCTGTTAGGAAGTGCTCTCACCATTGCAACATTGGCAAGTGCACAGATTGATTTTAATGCAACCAGATTTGGATTAACAGCTGGCGCAACTTACTCAAGAGTGCAAAATGCTCATAATCCTTCTGGACCTAGATACTCTGTTCAAGGTGGGCTTTTAGCTTTAACACCAATAGGATCGGATGATCAATTTTACATCCAAACAGAGTTAACTTATTTTGGAGCTGGTGAAACTGGTGATAAAAAAGAAGAGAAAAAAAATAAATGGCCTCATGCAGTTTATGCTAATAATTATTTAAGCTTACCAATAAGTTTTAAAGCTTATTTTTCTGAAGGTGAAAGCGAGTTTTTTGCATTAGGTGGACCACGATTTGATTTTTTGATTAATCAAAAAGTTAAAAATATTCCAGCTAAAAGAGAAGATTATGCGATCGACAAATATGGAAAAGCTAACAAGTTTAATATTGGTGTAGGCGCAGGATTTGGATATAGCTACAAGCGTCAATGGGAAATTACAGCAAGATACGACATGCATCTTATGGATACATATCCGGATCTTAAAAATTCTCCGATAGAAATGGCCACTTCGGATCCTAATGTCGCTAAAAAGAAAAATGAGCATATCATCAGCTTATCATTATCTTATATTTTTGAATAAGACTAATATCTTTACATAAACAACAAGCCGCGAAACGAAGTTTCGCGGCTTGTTGTTTATGTAAAGCCTCAACGTTTTAACACTTTAAAAAATGCCATAAGCTCGGATTGTTTATCGTTGGAAATAGGGATTTCTTCACCATTCATTAGTTCTACAGATCCGCCATTGGATTTTATTATAGCATTTATAAATTTGGTATTCACGATATAAGATTTATGAATGCGCATAAATTTTTTGTCAAATTCTAAATTTTCCTCAAAAGATTTTAAATTCCTAGAAACCAGCAATGTCGAATTGTCCTTTTTAACAATCTGCGTATAAGAGCCATCGGCTTTTAAATATAAAATATCATTGGAGTTGATAAACAAAATTTTTCCCGAAACAGGAATTCCCAAAAGTGTATCTTGCTGCTCGAGATTACGCTTCAGCGCGGTGAGATGCTCTATTTGGTTGTTTTTTTTCTTAACCAACTCAACCGCATTTTGCAATTCTAAAGGATTAATAGGCTTTAACAAATAATCAACCGCAGAAAGTTTAAACGCTTTTATCGCATAATTGTTATAAGCAGTTGTAAAAATAATGGAAAATGTGACGTCTTTTTCACTGAAAAAATCAAGCAATTCTAGTCCGCTATGTCCTGGCATTTCTATATCCAAAAAAACAACATTCGGTTGATGTTTATGAATACTTTTAACCGCTTCGGGAATATTTTTACACTCGTCCAAGATTTCAATTTCTGGACAAAACTCCTGAACTAGCAACCTCAAATTGAGTCTAGCTCTTTCTTCATCATCTATTATTATTGCATTCATGGGTATTAAAATAAGTGTTTGGGAACTACAATGCTTACCGTTGTTCCGGTTGGGTTTTCATGATCTGTATATCGGAGACTAATATTTTTTTTCAATTGCTGATTGAGTATGGTAATACGCTCGTTAATGGCTTGTGTAGCAAAAGATTTGTGATTATTCTGTCTTATCATATTGAGTTCGTTGCTGCGTTTTCTTCCGATGCCATTGTCTGCAATTTGGATTTCAAAATAATCATCGGCATCTCGGAAGTCTATCTTTAAAGATTTGATTCCACTTTTGTGCATTAATCCATGTTGTATCGCATTTTCTACAAAAGGCTGTGTGATAAGACTCGGAAGTTGCACCTCTTCCGAAAGCAGCGATTGATCCGCATGAATTTGGTAATTAAAATCGTCACCAAATCTAATTTTTTCAAGATCGATATAATCTTTCAACATGCTGATTTCATCGGATAAGGATTGACTTTCGTTATCGCTCATATCCAAAATATTGCGCGTCAAACGAGAAAATTTTGACAAATAAAATACCGCTTGACTTTTTTCATTGGACAAAATATACGATTGCAAAGTGTTAAGCGCATTGAAATAAAAATGAGGATTCATCTGCGATTTCAACGATTTTAACTTGGATTCATTAACGAGTTTTTCGAGATTTGATTTGGCTAAGGCTTCTTCATTTTTTTTATTTAGAAGTCGTATTTTATTTTGAAAATATAGATAAACGAGCGCCAAAAGAAGGATAATTCCCAACGTAATCGCCCACCAAGTCATCCAAAATGGTGTGTCAATTTTCAAATAAAAATTTTTGTCCACTACATTTTCTTCATATTCTATGCGCAGAATAATCTGGTGCTTTCCGTAAGAAAGTGATGAAAAACGTAAGCTCCGTTCCGAATTACTAAGGATTTCCCAAGGATTTTGATCGATTTTGTATTTTATTTTGTAGGTGCTAACCGGCATTGAAGAAATGATATCAAAGAAAATTTCGATGTTATTTTCATCGGATTTTAGTTGTTCCAATTTCGAGTTAGAAATGCCATTTACTTTGACATCGTTAATGTCCAAAACCAAAAATTCTGAAGTCTTTTTCGTATTTTTAGAAATATCAATAATGCCTTTGTTGGTGGCTAAAAATAGACGGTTTCCAAGACTTGTAATGTCGAAAAAATCGGTGGAAGGTGGCAAGTTTATTATGGAAGTTAAGGTGTTTTTTTCAAAATTATAGCGGTACAAAATTCCTTCTTTTGTAAAGTACAATTGGTTATCTACGGTGCGGATGTTTTTAATATTCTCGTTGCTGTGTTTTTTTCCAAAATTCAGTTTTTCAATTTGTAAACTTGGAGAAATGCGGTAAAGAATTTCGTTTTCAGAAAGTAAAAAACAGGTTGACTGCGCTGTGACAAGCTGTGTGAAATTAAATTTAGAAGATGAATTAATCTGCTTAATTTCTCCATCTTTAAAGTATTTTATCCCATGATTTGTCAGGAAAAAAATGCTTTGATCTTGAGGATTAAAAATGTTGGATTTTCCATTTTCGCTATCTATTAAGGTGATAAAATGGATGCCGTTGGATGAATAGTTTGGAAACTTGGCGAAGTTTTTATCATACTCGCTTTTCAAATTGGGATCGGTATAGATAATGCCATTCCAGCCACTCGCACTTATGGCAAAATATTTTTTGTCCAGCTGGGTCATCGCTTTTACGGCAAAGACATGTTCCAATTGAGATTCTTGGGATTTAATAATAAATTTGGACGAACTGATGAGCAACTTCTGATTAATAGAATCTATTTTAAAAGCGTTAATTGCATGATCCGAAATGCCTCTGAAGATTGGCTGCACTTGGTTATTATTCAAACTGAAGATTTCATCTCGGTTGGTACTGAAATAGAGTTGATTATTCGTTTTTTCAAAACTTAAAGGTGTTGACGCGGTGGCGATAAGATTGGAGTCAAAGTTTTTAACAAAATAGGCGCCTTTATTCTGGCTGGTTATCCAATAATTTCCTGTCGTTGTTTTTACGATACTCGAAATATTGGAGTCGGGAAAGAAATGTTGATAGGATTTAGCATCAACATCAATGCGATAAATACCTTTGGTAGAAGCCAACCAAAACGAATCGTTGTAGGCAATTACATTTTGTGTGAATATATTTTTGAAGGGAAGTTTGTGATAAATTGGTTTTGGATGTAACCCCAAATAATATTCTCCAAACTTTGAAAAAATATAAAGGTTTCCGTTTTTAATGACGGGTAAAGGTGCGGATATTTTGGTAAGATAGTCGTCGGGTATTACTTCTAAATTAAGTTTCCCGTTGATGTCTAAAGATTGAATTTTGCTACCAATGAGATAAAATTTTTCGCCATCAGAGATACTATGTTTTACGCCTGTCATATCGACTTTGATGCTGTTAGTTAATCTTAAATCTAATAGATTAAAAACCTTAACTTCATCTTTTCCTGCGATAAATAATTGATTGCCAATAATCCCGTATTTCAAAAAACCATTGGCTTGGAAAGGTTTAAATAGATTGATTTCTGTACCCTGAATGTAATATATTCTACCACTAAAATCTTGAAACCAGATTCTTCCTTTTAGATCTTGTGAAATATGAGAAACTGCCTTTATTGCAAAATCTTTAGGCAATATATGCTTGATTTGTAAGCCGTCATAACGACAAATGCCTTTTTCGGTTCCGAACCAAATGAAAGATTTTTTATCCTGGAAAACATCGTAAATAACCTGTGAAGGCAATCCCGATATTCGATCCAAGTTGAATGAATAGGGTGTAGTCTGCGCAAAATGAAATTGCACAATTAACAAAAAGCCTAAGAGGAATTTCAAAGTAATAGTTTTTTTCAAAAATAAGGAAATTGCCTTTCTTTTAACAATAAAACTTTATCAAAGCACTAGGCTTCGACAAAGTTGTTTATCACTAACTGAAAATTTATATTTAAGACGTGTTTTTATTTTTTGTATTTCATGGCGTTAGTACATTTGATAACCTCTTTATGAGTGTTACCAATCGCTTTTACAGGATTCCCGGTGAATTTTTCCGCTGCCGAACCTGCAGAATAAGAATTGTCTTGACGCATCAGAAATTGAGTGACTTGACACTCGTCTCCTTTTTTAAGGATAACCTGAGTTTGCAAAACACGATGTGTTAATGTACGTCCCATGATTCCTACATTTTCGAAACGATTTTCCCAAGCTGTTACAGGATATAAATACACCAAATCTTCTGAGAATTGAGGCATTGATTTTATTCTCTCATTAGCTGCTTTTACTAATTCGGCGTTGCTTGGTTCATCTTTAATTTTCCCGATTGGTTTTACCAATTCTACATTTCCTCCTTCTGCAGCTTTGTAAGCTTTGTAATACGGGTCGTAGAAGGCTTTCATTTTATCCCAAACTTGAGCATCGGTCATTGCCAATGCTTTGGCTTCTTTATCCTTTTTGTAGAACAGATTGTAGCTTCCTTTTTCTTGTAAAACTTTATACTTCTCTGGCGTATTGGCATTCGGAATATAATCCAAACGGGCGATAACGATGATGCCTTCTTCTAATTCTAACAAGCCTTCATAATTAAAAAACATTCCTTCTTGTTTTACGTAGTTTCCGTTGGCGGCAAAGAAATCCATATAACGACTTTGGTTGGCGTAGTTTGTTGTTGAGCTTCCACCATATTTATTATCGCTAATACCATCCAAATGGAGATGTCCCAATTTCTTACTTGTGGTTACCGGAAAATAATCTGGTGTTCCTGGTGCTGGAGCAAATACCAATGGAGGAATGTCCTTCCTGTTTTCATAATAATACCGAGAAACGAACTCTATTTCTTGTTTTTCACCTTCTTCATAATTCACCAAAAACTTCTTGGCGTAATTGTATTTTCCAGATGCGAATTGCCCAATCCGAATTGGATATTTTGCGAAATAAATTCCGCTCAGATTTCGACTATCTTTATTGATGGGCTTGCTATCCAAAACGGTAGATTCTACATCTTTTTTTACTTCCTTTTCATTAATCCCTGAACCTGAACTTCCTGAACTTCCAGTAGCTTGCTCTAATTTTTCGGCAAGTTTACCGAAAAGGCCGCTCTGTGCTTGTATGCTTGTTGTCATAAATGTGACCAAACAGATTGTGGTTAATTTTGTCATAATTAATTTGAGTTTTTAAAGCTTCAAGGTTTTTAGGTCTCGAAGCTTTGTGTTAGAGTTTTTATCTTTTAATGACTTTCGTTGATTGTATGCCGTTAGCATTATTTAATTTTAGAAAATAAATGCCTTGCTTTTGAGCTGATAAATCTACATTATCCGCATTTTTGTAAGAACCTATTAATCTTCCTGAAGTATCAAAAACTTGTACATCTGCTTTTCCTGATAGTTTTACAATGTCTGTCGTTGGGTTAGGATAGGTTTTTATAGAATTTTGCTTGTTTTTTATGTTATTAGTCGCTAATGTTCCAGAATCATCGGTGTAAGAATGGATGTTTCTATACCATTGCCATTGGGTTTTACTTACCTCTTCTTGGGTATACAACTTGTTCACGATGATTAAATCATCAATTTGTCCAAACATATATTCAGGAGTTGCTTTTCCATCCGTACCAACAAAGAGACTTGTAGATGGTTTAATAGAAATAGGAGAAGCAAGGTCAATCGTTTTTATTAGCGATGCATTAAAGTATAATTTTATCGTTTTGGCTTCATTATCTACAGTCATTGCAAAATGATTGTATTGCGGAAGGTATGAGCTGAAATCTTGCGGATATTCTGTACCATTTATTCTAATAGCAACTTTTTGACTAGCTTTAACGAAGCCTACTGCTATGTCTCCCGTTTCTGTTGGTATGCTAACTATAGGTGTAAAGGTTTGTGAAGTATTAGCCTGTAGGCTGGATGTTCTGTTATATGCAAAAGCCACACTGAATTTATCTCCCAAATCGTTTGTTTTAATACCTGTAACAGCATAGGTTGTACTTGCTGCGTTATTACCTTTATGTAGTTCTAGGCCAATGTTATCAACTCCATAATGGGTGTAGGTTTTATAATTGATAACTGAAGGATGCACAATTATTGAAGGATAATTGGAGAAATAGTCATTAAAATCAGAATTATTAAAATCATACTTTGCAATTTTACTTCCTTTTGTAATGGCAAAATATGAGGTATAAAGGTCTTTCACTTCTGCGGCATTAAAAGGTATATCATATACACGAACTTCATCCAAATTAGCTGATAAAGAGGATTTGTAAGTAGATCCAGGCGCTGTAAAACCAAAAAACTCGAATGGGTTGGTGTTGTTGATCAACTCATGTGAAATATTTTGGTGAAACATCTGCTTTCCATTTCTGTAAACCGTGATGTGACCATTAGCCCCGAATTGGTAAGAAATTGCAAAATGATGCCATTGATTAGGATAAAGCTCCTCGTAGATTGCTGAGTAACACCTGTTGTGGAATTGATATAGCTTTTAAACGCCAGCTTTCCAGACTCTGTTATACCCAGCATTAATCCTTCCGAAGCATTGGCTGTACCGCTGCTTAAATACATTATTGGATAGACACCGTTAATTTTAGTTACCGAACTTGGTGTAGCAGTCGGGTTTTGGTAAAGAACAAAAAACGACATGGTCCCCTGTTGTTTTAAAGAAGCTTTGGTCCCTTCTAGTTTTATTTCGCCGTGAGGAGATGAACAACCCAAAGCCGAATTTTGATTACGGAATTGATCTGGACTTCTATAGCTACTATAATTAGCAGTTTCTATAGTAAATCCAGGTGGCGTAGCCCAATCAGAACCTTCAAACTTAGCCTCGTATATAGGCGTTGGGAGTGTTTGCCCCAAACAAAAAGACGCAAGCAATGCTGTAAAAACTAAAAATGTTTTTTTCATAATCATATTGATTTAAAGTTGATGCAAAGAAAATCAAACCTCAAGTGTGAAAATTCTAAGAACTTATGAAAACGGAAAGAGACTTTATGAAAAGTATATTCTAATTTGTTTCAAAAAAAGACTTCGACCTAATTTATACTCATGTAAAAACGTGTTGCCCACAAAATAATGCATGAAGCAAAGTGTCTTAGTTTTTAAAAAAAATTGCGCAAAACAAAGTTTCGCGCAAATAGGCTATCATTTGAAAAACAAGCAATTATAATAATCTCATGATTAATTTGAGCTCAAAAGCTGCTAGTTTATTATATACCAAAGCTTTATTTTGACATCTTAGTTTTTAATAATTTTCGTCGTTTGTGTGCCGTTATCATTGTTTAATTTCAAGATATAAGCACCTTGCTTTTGAGTAGATAAATCCACATTTTCTACATTTTTGTAAGAACCAATTAATCTTCCCGAAGTATCAAAAACTTGTACATCTGCTTTTTCTGATAATTTTACCATGCCAGCTGTTGGATTAGGAGAAAGCATTATTTGTTTCTTGTTAATATCAGAAACCGCCATAGTACCGCTACAGTTTTCGCTGTATTTTGACCGAGAATCAAAATTGTGGTTGGTCCAAGTGCTCGTACTTGCAATGCTATCAACTTGTATGCAGGTTAAGTTGGGGTTGAAATAAGCCAACATTACAATAAATTTGGTGTTGTTTCCATTAGCAACATTTAAAGAAGTCAATTGGTTAAGCCCCACATTAATCTGGGTTAAGCGTTTATTATTGCTTATATCAACATTGGTTAAATTATTTTCGCCCGCAGCAAGCCCCCCAAGCATCGTGAAAGTTTCTATTCCTGTAAGGTCTGATATGTTCTTTTTGGTAAGCATTAACGTCGAGTTGTAAACTTTAGCTTCCATACATTGGATTTTTCCATCACCATTAAGATCCACTTTCGGGAAATTATCGGTTAAATGGTGGTTGACCAAAGCATTTTTAAAATTGGTATCGGGAATATTGACTTCGCAAAAAGTGGGTAATTCTTGAGCGAACATCTTGGCGATTTGTGAGTCGTCGAGAACTTGCGTGAAAACCTTAATTTCATCTATATTTCCGTATAAAGAGCTGGAATGGGTATCACTAAATCCAGTGAAATAAATATCAGGAGAGCTGGTAGATGGGATGGAAAAAATAGGCGCCGCAGTATCGATTATTTTTTTGCCGTTAACGTAAGCTTTTATGTATCCGTTAGTTCCCATATTCCAAGTTAAAGTAAAGTGATTCCAACCAAAATCTGTAGTCGGAAATTCTCCTCCAACTTGTGATGCAGAGTGTCCGTTGCCATTGGGGTTGGTACTAACGTAGGAAGCTACTTTTACTTTCCCATCATTGGTTAACGCGAAAAGTAAAGCCTCTTGGTAAAATGTTTGCTTGTTGGACCAATACACCAAAGGTTTGTCGCTTCCAAAAGCACTTGCACCAGTACCTTCATGTTTGTACCACATGGAGATGGTTCCACTGCTTCTCAGATTGTTAAAATGAGACGAAGTTGGCGTAAGCTTTATAGCACCATGATCAGCTTCTAACTTTGCTGATTTATTTGCTTCTTCATTACGGTCTGTATCGAGGCTAATTTTTGTTGTACTAACAGTAAAATTATTTGCTGATAAGCTTTCCGAAAACGAATGATGATATACAGGTGTCGGAATTGTTTGTCCGAAACACCAAGAAGCAAGTAATCCTGTAAAAAGTAAAATTGTTTTTTTCATGAGTAGACTGATTTAAAGTTTCTGCAAAGAAAATCAAACCTCAAGAGTGAAAATTCTAAGAACTTATGAAAACGGAAAAAGACTTTATGATAGTACTTTTTTAATTTGTGTAAAAAAATAACAGTGGGTGAATTTTTAATAGTGTAAAAAATATTATTGGCGAAAATATTTTGAAAATACTTATTAAATTAAAAAACAGCTAGCGCGAAACAAAGTTTCGCGCTAGCTGTTTTTGTGATAACGAATACTGAATAATAAAGATTTCTATTCGACAATCATTTAATATTAGGATTAAAAATTCTAATGGCTGTAATCCTCAATTGTTTTATTAAGCGCATCAATTTGCTCGTGAAGCGACTGGCTTTTTGGATTATCTTTAAGAAGTTGCATTTTTTTATTTAATCCATCTTTTAGGATTTGCGTCAACATCATTTTGGCTTGCGGATTGCTAGATATTTCGCTTTTCGCTTGCGATAGAATTTTAGTAACCGCTTTTGTTGCTTTTGTATCATCGCTGGTCATAATCCAGTTGTAAGCTTCTTCTGCAACTGCGCCCAATTCGGGATCCTGAAATTTTATAAACGGATAAAAAGCCGCTTGTGATCCAATGCTTGCCATTTGTGAGGCGATTTTGTTTTTAACAATGATAGGAAGTAATTTGCTAGTCAAATCTTCGGAAGCATTAGATAAGTCAATGTTTTCCATCAAAGGAATCACTTTTTGAGAATCTATATCGGCCAAGGCTGCAATTGCATTTCCTTTAACAGCATTAGAAATAGCTGCGCTTGCTTTCTCATAGATATTTAGATATTTTTTATCTTTTGTTTTAGAAAGTGCCGAAATTGCCGCGGCTTGTGCTAATGTTTTTGGATCGTTTTGAGCAATATTTTCAACATCTTTTATAAGTAGTTTAGCTTGTTCAGGTTTTGATAAATCCAAAGCGCCTAAAGCTAAAATGCGAATTCTGTGGGAAGAATCTTTCAAAGCTGCAGCAAGAATTTTTAAAACTGAAGGATTTTTATCGATATTTTCTTTCGCAAATTCTACTGCCAAATAACGACTTTTAAATTCTTTCGCCTTGGTGTATTGAACAAAATATTGGTCAGCAGTTTTGGTGTCGGAAATCTCAGTCAATAAAACTTGATCCGCATTGACATTGACTAAGTTAGGTTGTTGCGAAAAATTGAATGTAAAACTTTGACTAGCTTTCGCATCTGCCCATACATTATAACGTTTTGGGATTCCATTTTCATAAACATCAATCGCCAAAGGGAACTGAAAATAAGGCCCCGACTGTGTCTGTGTTACCGATACGTTGACTTGTTTTTTAACGGGTTCGTAAGTGTAATTGATGCTTAATTTGGGATGTCCCGATCCATAATACCATTGGTTGAAAAACCAATTGAGATCCTTTCCAGAAACTTTTTCCAAGGACAATCGCAATTGTTGTGCTTCAGCATTCCCGTATTCATAAGTTTTAAGATAATCATTAAGCCCAGCAAAAAAAGCATCGTCGCCAAGATAATTTCGAAGCATGTGAAGTATGCCACCACCTTTGTTATAAGTGACCGAGTCGAAAACATCTTCACGAGAATCATAATCAAAACGAACCAAGTTTTTAGAAAAATTAGCTGGATTCATTTTATAGGCTTGCAAAGATTTTATCAGTTTATAATCGGCTTCGTCTTTGCCGTATTTATGTTCATTCCAAAGATATTCGGAATAGTCAGCAAAACTTTCGTTTACGGTAAGATTGCTCCAACTTTCGGCAGTCACCAAATCGCCAAACCAATGGTGAAATAATTCGTGCGCTATGGTATCTTCCCAACGGTTTTCATCGATAAGATCACCAGGTTTTTGTTGCGCCAACTCGCCATGCAAAGTTGCAGTGGTATTTTCCATGGCACCAGATACATAATCTCGACCCACCATTTGGTCATATTTAGCCCACGGATATTGGTAATTTAGCTTGTTTGAAAAGAATTCAATCATTTCCGGTGTGTTGCCGAAAATCTGTTTCGCATAAGGCTCATACTCCTTTTCTACAAAATAATTGACAGGGATACTCTTCCATTGGTCTTGCACGACTGCAAAATCGCCAACGCCCATGAAGAAAAGATATGGCGAATGTTTTTTGTCCATCACCCAATAATCTGTTCGCAAGCCATTAGCTTCTTTGGTTGAGCTTTTTAGAAGTCCGTTAGAAAGTGTGACATATTTGTCGGGAACCGTCATGTAAAGTTCCTGTGTTGTTTTTTGATTGGTTTTATCAATAGTTGGGAACCAAGCCGAAGACGATTCGGTTTCACCTTGTGTCCAGATTTGTACAGGCTTGTCTGGATCTTTTCCTTGTGCATTGATAAAATATAGACCTTTAGCATCGTTGATGGCGGCACTTCCTTTTTGTTTGACTTCATTTGGGCGCGCTGTATATTTGATGTAAACGGTATAATCTTGATTTTTTGAATAAACTTTATCAAGATTAATTTTCAGTATATCATCTTTATAATCATATTTTAAAGTTTGTTTAGAACCATTTTTATCCAAAGCAACTTCGTGGATAAGCATTGCTTTCGCATTGAGAACCAAAGAATCTGTTGGATAGAAAAAGGGCGCTGCTGTCAGCCATTCTTCACCATGAAGATGTTCTTTTTCATAATCGAAACTAACTTTTAGTTTGGTGTGTTTTAGTTCTGTCATTTTGGTGTGTGTGGCACGATAGACTTTTTCTCTACCCGAAGTTTCGGTTTGTGCAAAAGATAATTCTGGTAAAAATATCCCGATTAAACTTACTGATAAAATAAGTTTTTTCATATTTAAAATAGTACTAAAGATTAATAAATTAAGCTTACAAAAAAGTGAAGCCAAAAAACTTCACTATAGGCTTACACCGCTACAGGTGCTTTTATTCCTGGATAAGGATCGTAATTTTCTAAGGTAAAATCCTCAAAATCAAAATCAAAAATATTTTTTATTTCTGGATTTAATTTCATTGTTGGAAGTGCTTTTGGTTCACGGGAAAGTTGTCTTTCTACTTGTTCAAAATGGTTGTTGTAAATATGAACATCGCCAAAACTATGAACGTAATCGCCAACTTCCAAATCGCAAACCTGCGCTACCATCATCAATAACAACGCATAACTCGCAATGTTAAAAGGAACGCCCAAAAAGACATCAGCACTTCTTTGGTACAGTTGTAATGACAATTTTCCGTCTGCTACATAAAACTGAAACATCGCGTGACAAGGTGCTAAAGCCATATTCGGTATTTCGGCAACGTTCCAAGCAGAAACGATTAGTCGGCGAGAATCTGGATTTTTTTTGATTTGATCGATTACGTCGGTTATTTGGTCAACAATTTTCCCATCGGCACCTTGCCAGCTTCGCCATTGCGCGCCATAGACAGGACCAAGGTCGCCATTTTCATTCGCCCATTCGTCCCAGATCGATACACCATTATCATTAAGATATTTAATATTTGTGTCGCCTTTTAAAAACCACAACAATTCATAAATAATTGATTTGAGATGGAGTTTTTTGGTGGTTACAAGAGGAAAACCTTTGGATAGATCATAACGCAATTGATAACCAAACACGCTTCTAGTGCCCGTTCCGGTACGGTCGGTTTTGTCAGTTCCGTTGTCTTTGATGTGTTGAAGGAGATCCAAATAGTTTTGCATGAGCGTTTTTAATTTATTTTACTTTTTCAAGGAAGTTCAAATTTAATAAAAAAAGAAATGATAAAAGCTTGATTTAGGATACCAAATTTAATCCTAAAATTTTAGCTTCTTTAATAACAAAATCGCGGGCTTCCGTTTTGTCGTTGGCAATTTCGCCTTCTAGGATGGCCTCTTTTACTTTTTCTTTTAAAATTCCGATTTCGCGCCCAGGTTTTAGTTTGAACATGTCCATGATTTCCTCCCCAGAAATTGGCGGTTGGAAGTTTCGGATATGGTCTTTTTCTTCGACTTCTTTTATTTTTTGGAACACATATTCAAAATTCTTTTTGAAACGAGTTTGCTTCGCGTAACTTTTTGTGGTGATGTCGGATTTGCACAAGATAATTAAATCCTCCAAATCTTCTCCTGCGTCGAACAATAGGCGACGCAGCGCAGAGTCCGACGTGTCATCCGTCACCAAGGCAATTGGTCGCGCGTGCATTTTTACCAGTTTTTCCACAAACTTTTGGTCTTGATTTAATGGTAATTTTAAGCGTTTAAAAATCGATTTTATAATTTTTGAACCCACAAATTCGTGTCCATGAAAAGTCCAACCTGTGCCTTCAACAAATTTTTTCGTCGGTGCTTTTCCGATATCGTGGAGTAGTGCCGACCAACGGAGCCAAAGTTTATCAGTATTTGGTGCAATATTATCAACGACTTCCAATGTATGATAAAAGTTGTCTTTGTGGGTTTGTCCATCAATTTCTTCAATTCCTTTTAGTGCGGTAAGTTCTGGAAGTATGATTTGTAATAAACCAGTTTCCTCAAGAATTTTTAGCCCAATCGATGGTTTTTCGGACATCATAATCTTGTTGAATTCCACCATGATGCGTTCCATAGAAACGATGTGGATTCTTTCAACTTCTGTTTTGATGGCTTGCAAAGATTTTTCTTCAATATTAAAATTGAGTGTGGACGCAAACCGAATAGCACGCATCATTCTCAAAGGATCATCCGAATAGGTTTGTAAAGGTTCTAGCGGCGTACGAAGAATTTTTTGTTCAATATCTTTAAGACCACCGAAAGGGTCGATGAGTTCACCAAAATTGTCTTTGTTAAGAGAAATCGCCATAGCGTTGATGGTGAAATCGCGGCGTTTTTGATCGTCCTCCAAGCTGCCAATTTCTACAAATGGTTTGCGGCTGTCCTCGCTGTAGCTTTCTTTTCGGGCGCCTACAAATTCGAGTTCCAAATCTTTGTAACGGAACATGGCGGTCCCATAAGTTTTGAAAACGGAAACTTTAAGATTGGGATTGATCTCGTGGGCGATGCTCTCGGCAAGTTTTATCCCAGAGGATTCTGTAACAAAATCAATGTCTGTGGGAGCTTTCCGTTTCATTATTAAATCCCGAACATAGCCTCCCACGATATAAACAGATTGTTGGTTGCGATGGGCAACTTCTGAAATGATTTTGAAAAGTTTGAGGTTTTGGTTCTGATTTAGATTAATGATCATAAGACTTTCAGCAAATAATTGGTTGCAAAGATAAGGCTTTCGAAATTTTTTCTGAATGTAATTGTCTTAAATGATAAATGTCAAGTTGTCTTGTTTTTTGTTAAAGATTTTAACAATGTTGTCAAATCGTGTAAGTGTATGACAATCATTGTTATAATATATGGCATATTTTTGAATTTGGTATGAATATGGAGAATTTTACCCCGAATAAAAGCTATACGTAGAATTAAATGAGTTAGAAAAAGTATAGTAGTTTTTTTTCATAGTTTATTTTTTCTTCAGGCGGCACCGCAGGTGCCGCCTGAAGTTTTTCTAGCCAATGTTTATTCTCTCAAAACTTTTATTTGTCCATCTTTCCAAACTTTAATTACCGAAGAACCGCTGTATTTCGAAACTTTCTCACGGTTTTCTTCCACTGCATAATCTACGGCATCAACGATTTCTTTAGAGATGTCAGCAAATTGCAGCGGACTTTTGTCACCACTAAGGTTAGCAGAAGTCGATACGATGGGTTTGTTAAGTTTTGAAATTAATTTTTTACAAAATTCGTCTTTTACTAATCTTATTCCAATGGAGCCATCATCTGCCAAAGCTTCTTTGGGAAGACCTTTTGCGGATTCGTAAACAATGGTTACAGGTTTTTCTGATAGGTCGATAATCTCCCAAGCCATCTCTGGAACGTCCACCAAATCTTGCAAACGTTTTTCGTTTTCTACCAATATAATCATGGATTTGTGGGTATCACGATGTTTGATATCGAATACTTTTTTTATAGCTTCTGGATTGGTAGCGTCACAGCCAAGTCCCCAAATCGTATCGGTCGGGTAAAGAATGCTGCCGCCATTTTTTAATATATCTACTGCTTTTTCTAGGCTCATGATTGAAAATGTATTAATATGAGATGTTAAGATAATTTAAACTTTTAAACTTTTGATTTTTAAATGATTAAGTTTTAATTCTTGTTGGTGTCTTAATTTTTGACGCTTCAAATTTAATTATAAATGAACGGAAGTTTACCATTTATTCAGATGTTAAAACTAATTTAACATAATATCTATTTTCTTAAAGTTTTTTTTAAGTTTAATTAAAAAAATCAATACGATTTCTTCTCCTATACTTTGTTTCCTTTGTCAACGAAGAAAAAAAGTAAGAAAGTAAAAATGAAAATTAACAAACTAAGCATCGGTGTTTTATTCCTATTTGGAGCAACAACAACGATACTAGCACAACAAAACAACGACACGATAAAGTCTACGAAAGCTATCGAAGGTGTCATCATCCAAGGAAGTAACAAAAAAGGTAAAGAATCTAACCTCATCAATCTGCAAAGAAAATCTGCTGAAGTTATTGAGAATGTAGGGTCTGAACAGTTGAAAAAACAAGGCGTAGGCGATGTTGCTACCGCAGTTACCAAAGCGACAAGTACTGTAAAACAAGAAGGCAGCAACACGATTGCTGTAAGAGGTTTGATCGATCGTTACAATACGACAACACTTAATAACCTTCCGATTCCTTCTGATGATCCAGAGAATAAAAATATTGATTTAGGTCTTTTAAAAACAGATATTATTGACCTTATTGCTTTAGAAAAAGTCTATAACCCAAGAATAATTGGCGACTTTGGCGGGGCTAATATTAATATCGTTTCAAAAGAACATACAGGAAAAGCTTATGTAGGATTTAATCTTGGAAGCGGTTACAACGCACAGAATGCGAAGGCAGATAATTTTTACACGCAAGAAGGTTTAAATTATTTCGGAACCAAATTACCAAAAATCCCTGCGAATGCTTTAACTGCTTATAATTTCAAATCGAGTTGGAATTTTAAAGATGCTTTTGGTCCATCCATCTTGATGCCGCTTAATACCAATATGAGTTTGGATGGCGGGAAATCCTTCAAAATTGGATCAGGAAGACTTAACCTTTATGCCTATGCAGGATTTGATAATGATTTCAGTTATTTAACAGGGAAGCAAGGTAGTTATGCTTCAGAGATTTTTTATCAAGATTATAATAAAGTTCAAAAATTCAATTACGGAACCAACACTACAGGATTGCTGAATTTGTACTACAGAATCAACGCCAACCATCAATTGAAATGGATTACCTATTACACCCATTCAACTTTACAAGAAGCCAAGATCTACGAAGGTTTTTCCAGAGATATTGCGGAAAACGGCGGCGCGTACGTAAGACGTGGCGAAAACAAAATTACAAATGTCTTGGTCAATCAGTTGGGTGGAGATCACAAGTTAACGGATAAATGGAGTCTTAACTGGATTGCGGGTTACAATTATCTTAACAGCCAACGCCCTGACAGAATTACCAACACATTGGTGCAAAATCCGGAAACAGGCATGTATTCTGTAACTAGAGAATCTGGCCTTAACAACCGATACTTCGATGATTTGGATGATAAAGAAATATCAGGGAATTTAACTTTGTCTTATAAATTAAATGATGATTTTAAAATCTCCGCAGGTTACCAAGGACGTTACAAAAAAAGGACGTTCTTCTCAAAACAAGTGGACTTCAAATGGAATAATGAAGTAGCTGGCTTTACTGCAGAAGTTGAAGATCCTAACAATTTGGATCAAATATTCAATGCTTATAATTATTCTAAAAATTATTTCAGAATCACAAGTAACTTTGGAGATGCAGGCGTTTTGAAACCTGTATTGTATAACGGAAAGCAAAACATTACGTCAGGATTTGCCAATTTGGATTACAAACTTTCTGATAAATTAATGATGCAATTCGGGCTAAGATTGGACAATATCTACCAATATATCGAGTGGCAAGTACAATATGCAACGCCGACCAACAATGGCGAATATACTTATAACAAAATTTTACCAGCTTTAAATCTTAAATACAGCCTTACCGATAGACAAAACTTGAGATTAGCAGTTTCCAGAACTTATACATTACCGCAACTGAAAGAGATGGCGCCGTATATGTACAATGATATTACAGAAACATCCATCGGAAACCCATATCTAAAAGCTTCGGATAACAACAACATCGATTTGAAATGGGAATATTTTCCAAAATCTGGAGAAGTATTGTCTATAACAGGTTTCGGAAAATACATCCAGAATCCTATTTCGAAAACTTATATCAACAGTTCAGACCCATTTTTCTCTTATCTTAATGCTGGCGACTGGGCGTATGTCTTTGGGGTGGAAGCAGAGATTAGAAAAGATATTGTAAACTTTGGAAAATCAAAACTATACACTTTCCTTAACGCCAGTTACATGAGTTCTAAAGCTGAGCTTAACAACGATAAAGTTCTGAAAGAAACAAAAGGTCTATACTCAGTAAACTTCGATGTTAAAGAAGACAAATTACAAGGTGCTGCAGATTTTGTCGCCAATGCCAACCTTGGGTACAATCACAAATTCTATACAGGGAGTGATATGGATCTTACCTTAGCCTATTCTTATGTTGGCAATTACGTATATTCTATCAGTACGCAGACTATCGGTAACATCATCCAAAAGCCAATACATAGTTTGGATTTTATTGCGAAACTCAATTTCAAAAACAATGTAACTGTGGGATTAGCAGCCAAAAATCTGATTAATCCGGAGATTCGTAGAGTTCAGGAAAATAAAATCAATTCAGAAACATATAATTTCCAAAAAGGCAGAATTTTCAGTCTAAGTCTAGGATATAAATTTTAATTAAATCTAATAAATCAATAAAATGAAAAAATTGTTCTCAAGTGCATTGGTACTTTGCACATTAAGTTTAACAACTGTAGGTGTTTTTAACTCATGTTCGTCGAACGAGGATACAACGATTACGCCTAATCCTGGTAACGTTACTATTGACCCAAATAACTTTACCGTAACATTAAATTCTGGTGACAAATTGGTTCTGGATGCGAAAACAGTTTATCACATGAAAGGTAAAGTTATCGTAAATGCTGGTGCAGAATTGGTAATTCCTGCAGGTACGAGAATCCTTTGTTCTGGTGGGACAGACACTTATCTTGCAGTAGCACAAGGTGGAAAATTATTCTCTAATGGTACAGTGGCTAATCCAGTAGTGTTCACTTCTGGTAATGCATCGCCAGCAAAAGCAGATTGGGGCGGTATCGTATTGGCTGGTAAAGCACCAATTAATGCTGGTGCAAGTGCAACTTCAGAAGTGGCCAACCTTACCTATGGTGGTACAGTTGCTGATGATAGCAATGGCGCTATTACTTATACACAAATCAGATGGGCAGGTGCACGATTCAATGCTTCTAAAGAATATAACGGATTATCACTTTTCGGTGTGGGTAGCGGAACAAAAATCGATGGCGTTGCAGTATTAGATGGTGCAGATGATGGTATCGAATTTTTTGGAGGTACTGTTAACGTTAGCAATATCATTTCAATTAATAACGATGACGATGCTTTTGACTGGACAGAAGGTTGGACAGGGACGGCAACCAATGTTTATGCTAAAAGAAACTCTGCAACAGTAGGTAACAGAGGTATAGAAGCGGATAACAATTCTAACAACAACAGCGCGAATCCAATGTCGAATCCAACGATTAAAAATGCAACCTTCATTGGCTATACAACAACAGATAATGAGGGGGCAGGGACCAATCTTTTCAGAGTAGGGACCAACGCAACGCTTGATAATATCGTGTTCTCGGGCTGGGCAACAGCCATTACGATTCAGCATGATGTAACCATTGCTAATCTTGTAGGTAAAAACAAATTCACGAACATTAGATTTGACAATGTCGGTGAAAAAGCAGTGAGCATTGCTTCTGCATCAGGATCTACAGCACAACCAGTAGCGGCTGGCACTTATACAGAAAATACTTCTGCAACGGGTGCAGGTAGTGTTTTAGAATTGCCAACTTGGGCTAAAACGTGGAGTGGATTGTAAGCTTTTTTTCTTCATATTACTTTTAAAAAAGATCCCGAATCGATTTATCGATTCGGGATTTGTTTTTTGAGATGATAAGAAGCCCTTGGTTTTTAGTTAACAAATTAATGTATTAAAAACATCAAGCTAATATTCAAAAAACACCTTGATGTTTTGGATAAATTATCAAGGTGTTTTTGGTAAAATGTTTAGACCTTTTGCAACCGCCTTTCAGAAGGGCTTTTGCCATGCTCTTGTTTTAAGCTGTTATTTCAAGATTTTTTACAAGTCTTACAAGCTTAATTTCTGTAAAGTTGGCTTATGCCTCAAAAGCTTTTTCTAAGTCAGCTATTAGATCTTCGATGTCTTCGATGCCGGCACTTAGGCGGATAAGGTCATCGGTAATGCCCAGTTCGGTACGCTTTTCCGCAGGGATAGATGCATGTGTCATCATCGCAGGATGATTGGCTAAAGATTCTACACCACCCAAAGATTCTGCTAGAGTGAAGACTTTTAAGTTTTCTAAAAACTTAACCGCTTCTTCTTTTTTTCCTGATTTAAAAGTGAAAGACACCATACCTCCAAATTCACCCATTTGCTTTTTCGCCAACTCAAATTGTGGATGACTTGTCAAACCTGGGTAGAATACTTGGTCAACGGCAGGATGATTTGCTAAATATTCTGCTACTTTTTGTCCATTTTCGCTGTGACGTTGCATTCTTAGAGATAATGTTTTAATTCCTCTTAAAACTAAATAGGAGTCGTGTGGTCCCAAAATTCCACCACTGGCAAATTGGATGAAGTGTAGTTGCTCGCCCAATTCTGGCGTTTTTGCAATTAATGCACCTGCCACAACATCAGAATGTCCACCCAGATATTTGGTGGCGGAGTGCATCACGATGTCTGCGCCCAAGTCCAAAGGTCTTTGGATATAAGGTGTTGCAAAGGTATTGTCAACCGCTACTAAAATATTTTTTCCTTTTACCAAATCGGTTACCGCTTTTATGTCAACCAATTTCATCAATGGATTGGTAGGCGTTTCTAACCAAATTAATTTTGTTTTGTCGGTGATGTATTGTTCGATATTGTTAACATCATCAAAATTTACAAAAGTGAATTTTATTTGATATTTATCAAACAATCTCGTGAACATTCTGTAGGTTCCGCCGTACAAATCGTCAACAGCAATCACCTCGTCACCAGGGCTTAATAATTTTAAGACACAGTCAATCGCGGCTAATCCAGAACCGAATGCCAAACCTCTTGCGCCATTTTCGATACTTGCCAAGGCATCTTCCAGAGCCTGTCTTGTCGGGTTGGCACCTCTAGAATATTCGTAGCCCGCACGCAATTGTCCTGGACTTTTTTGTGCAAATGTTGAGGTTAAAAATACAGGGACATTTACCGATCCTGTGTGTGGTTCGTGTTGTTGACCACCATGTATAACTTTTGTATTGAATTTCATTTTTAAATAAATTAAAGAGCAAAGATAATCATATTTATAAAGTTGTTTGTTTTTGTTAAATTTTAATATTTTATATAAAAAACCTTTTATTTCTCAATGATAAAACGATATATTTACGACTTACATAAATAAATCAAAATAATAGTTATGAAAAGAACTTTACTGACATTGGCTCTTTTGTGCGCCACATTTGGATTCTCTCAACTTAATGACGGAAAGATCCCAAATCAGCTGCCAGAGGGCTATGTTGTAAAAACAGTGCAAGAGCCTGTTTTTCTTAAAAATCTACCAACAACCAATTGGATCGACTTTGCCGACACAAGTTGGTATAACGCTGCCCAAACAGATTTCGAAATAGCAACAGCTGCAGAACTAGCTGGTTTGGCAAAGCTTGTATTTGACGGTAATAATTTCCTAGGAAAGAATATTACACTAACACAAGATGTTGACTTATCGACACATCTTTGGTCACCTATTGGTTATAACAATCAAAAAGCATTTTCTGGAAATTTTGATGGTACTGGCAAAACAGTGAAAAATGTACAAGTCAATCGTTCCGATAACGGAAATTTTGTTGGGCTATTCGGACAGTTTTTTAAAGCCAAGCTTAAAAATTTAAACTTAGATGGTGCCAAAATCTTTGGAAAAGATACTGTTGGTGCTATGATTGGGAATATCTCGACAGACAGTTATGTAGAAAATTGTCATGCGAAAAATGTTGAAATAGTTGCAACTGGTGGCAATGTTGGTGGATTTTCGGGGGGTATTTTAATTAATTCAGAAGTTAAAAACTGTTCTGCAAAAGGCAGTGTTTCGGGTATTAACCAAATCGGAGGATTCACAGGCTCGTCATGGGATAAAACAAAAATTTCTAATTGTTATAGTGAAGGAAGTGTAGAAGGCGAATATATCGTTGGCGGTTTCAATGGTTTTGTAACCTTTGCATTTGTACCAAACAGAAATAACGAAATGATCAACTGTTATAGCCGTGCAAATGTGGTAGCAACATCCTTTTTAGCTGGTGGATTTCTTGGATACACGCAACAAAATGCGATTTTCAAAAATGTATATTCTACAGGGACAGTTGAGGCTCCGCAAGAATTTGGAGGATTCCTAGGCGCCGTGGGGAACACAACAGTTACAAATGCTTTTTTTGATTCTACTATCGCACCAATAGATGGCGTAGGCAAGTTTGATTTTGATGTGTTAGAGCTGGATATTACAGGCAAATCTACTGCTGATATGAAAACTTCGGATTTCAAAAATCTATTGAACGAAGCTGCTGCAGAAGGCGTTTGGTCGATAGATGCTAGCATTAATGATGGTTATCCATATCTTAATACTATTAATATGTTGGCTGTTAATGATAATGTTAAATCAATGTCGGATATTCGTATTTATCCAAGTATGGTTGAGGCAGAACTTAATATTTCGACTGATGCTAAGCTTCTTTCTTTGGAAATTATTGATATGTCAGGCAAAACCCTGAAATCCAGTTCCGGAAAAGAGATTCAAAAAACAATGAATGTTTCGTCTTTACAGAAAGGCGTTTATATGATTAATATTAAAACCGATAAAGATTCTAAAACGCTTAAGTTTATTAAAAAATAAATGTGCAAATATTAATATAAAAGTTCGGCGACAAATATATTTGTCGCCGAACTTATTATTACATCTTAATAGCAGACTTCACTGCAAATTCTTCTGCAACTTCGCCGAGCCATTCGGCAACATCATCTTCGCCCGTTGCGCGTTGATAGGTGTGGCCTAGCGAAACAAGTATCTGGTGGAAAAATTGTTTCATGTGATCCACTTGCATATCTTTTGTCCAAAGGTCAATACGAAGTGCTTCTTTAGCATTGTCGTCCCAAACCGAAATCATAGTTGCTTTTGTCTCTTGTGCGTTAACGCCGCCATCTTCGGCATTCCAAGTCATTTTTTCAGGAACATGATTTTCGTCTAGTTCGACATTTATCGTTATTTGGGTCTTTCTCATTGTATATAATTATTTAATTTCTTTAGGTTTATAGCCAGAAGCGTTGAATATTTCGGTGGCATTTTTTTTCAAAAACTCAGGGATTTTTACATTTGGATTTTTAGCTAAATAGTCGCGGCAAATTTGCCAGCCAATCCACACACCAACTTGTGGCGAACTCTCGTTGTCAATTTCGGTATAGAATTTTGAAAACGGCCCAGGCTGTATAAATCGAGAAGCCAACTCTGGATCAGAATTAAAAAGATAATCGTTCTCTACAAAGTAATTCCAAATGTTAAACTCGTTAGCGATATTCCATTCTTCCTGCTCTTTGGTATAATTCATTTTTAAAAAATCGGGCGTGTCGGGTAGAAAAATATCTTGCAAAATCTGGATTTTCCCATTGTACACCAACTCGTCTATGAATTTCTGCTCCGTAGGGCGTCGTTGCACCATTTGTTCTGCAAAAGATAAAGATACTTTCGGGACAATATTACTAGGATTCATGGATTTCTGAATGTAAAAATCAATTCCACTGTAGGCTTTATTTTTATCACCCATAAAAGCAGAAATGTCGATGAATAGAAAGTTTTCTTCGGGTTTATAAAAAATAGGATTCAGAATGCTATCGTAATAAACTGCGGTTGAATAAAGAAAAACTTTTGGCGCTTTGAAGCTTGGAAAATAAGTTTTGATGTGCGAAAATAGATTGGCTAAATCTTTATTAAGCTTGTTAACATCAATTTTGGAAATCGCTTCTTTGTAGATGGCAACTTCATGTTCATCCTTTCTTCTTTCCGCAAAATCCTTATCAGCCACACTACCTTGGAACCAAGGATATTCTTTTTTGAAATCTTCCAAAGGATAGTTTTCGTCATAGAATTTTCCAGAAATGTCAACCATGTCAACCTTCGCGATAGGATTTTTAACCTCAACTTCCCACTGCGGTTTTTCAGTTTCTTTTTTACAAGAATTGGTCATTATAACCAATGCCAAAACCGACAGACTTGCTATTATTTTTTTCATGCAAACATTCATTTATAAATTTCTTTTAAAAATTAAAGCTTCTCCCAAGTCTGCTCGGAAAATTATCTTTAATTTTACCTTAGAAATTCAAACTACAAAAATAAGAATTTTAATGATGCTCAAAGCCTTCGAAACCGAAAGATTATTACTAAGACCTTTAGAAGAATCTGATGCTGCCCGACTGTTTCTGTTGGATAGCAATCCCGAAGTCATGAAATATGTTGGCGTGGATACTTTGTCCAAAGAAGAAGAATCTCTGGAAGTTATCCGAATGATCAGAAAACAATATGATGATTTCGGAGTTGGGCGCTACGCGGTTGTTGAGAAAAATACAGGACTTCTTATCGGTTGGTCTGGTCTTAAATTTAATAATAACAGCGTTAATGAGCATCAAGATTTTTATGAGTTGGGTTATCGTTTTCTACCAGAATATTGGGGAAAAGGCTATGCTAGC
Source organism: Chryseobacterium sp. POL2 (assembly GCF_011058315.1). Lineage (NCBI taxonomy): Bacteria > Pseudomonadati > Bacteroidota > Flavobacteriia > Flavobacteriales > Weeksellaceae > Chryseobacterium > Chryseobacterium sp. POL2. Next base: position 3,231,466 of record NZ_CP049298.1, read on the forward strand.
GAATCTGCCGTTGCTTTTATAAAAGCTTTTTTTACAGTTTTAAAGAAAGGAAATCTCTACGCTTATGCCCATTCGGAAAATGAGGCTTCCAAGCATGTTCTTCGCAAACTTGGTTTTAATGAAATAGGGACATTCGACGAGCCAGACGGAAAATGCTTTTGGTACGAGATGACGCCTGCGGATTTCAAAATTCAATATTTTAAATAAATTTAAATTCATGCAATCAGAAAAAATAATAGATTACATTGTTAACTGGCTAAAACATTATGCCCAAAAATCTGGAATGAAAGGTTTTGTTATCGGTATTTCTGGCGGAATAGATTCTGCCGTTGTATCGAAATTAGCCGCGAAAACCGGAATGAAAACTTTGCTCTTGGAAATGCCAATTCACCAAAAAGAAGATCAAGTCAATCGTGCGCAAGATCACATCCAGAATTTGACATCTCAATTCTCGAATGTTGAAGCTTTTCGTGTGGATTTGACGCCGACTTTTGATGTTTTTCACAATACCGTTGACGTTGCTGATGCCGATTTTCCTGCTGAACAATTGGCTTTAGCTAATTCGCGCGCGCGTCTTAGAATGCTGACTTTGTATTATTATGGACAAATTCATGGACTTTTGGTAACGGGAACAGGAAACAAAGTTGAGGATTTTGGCGTTGGATTTTTTACAAAATATGGCGACGGCGGCGTTGACATTTCGCCGATTGCAGATTTGTACAAAACCCAAGTTTATGAATTGGCAAAACATCTGGACATTATCGAAAGTATCCAAAAAGCCGTCCCGACAGATGGACTTTGGGAAGTTGAAAGAACAGATGAACAGCAGATTGGTGCAACATATCCAGAACTAGAATGGGCGATGGAGCAGAATCAAAATTTAAAACCCGAAGATTTTGAAGGGCGTCAACGTGAAGTATTTGCCATTTACCAAAGAATGCATCGTGCAACTTTACATAAAATAAATCCAATTCCGGTTTGCGACATTCCAGAGGATTTAAAATCTTAATTTAACTGAATGAATCCAAAACTAAAAACATTTCTATTCTTTATAATTGGAGCTTTTGCAGGCATCACGACGATGTATTTGATAAAGCCACCACAATCTTACGATAAAAACGAAACGGTAAAAACTGAACAACAACAACAAAAAGTTGGTGTTAATCAAAAAGAAATTAAAAATCAGTTTCAGAAATATCAAAAATCTGATGCCGATTCGTTAAGCCAGGCGGAAGAATTTGCCTATAAAGATAAATCGATTGATGATTTGACGGAAGAAAAATTAGTCATCGATTATCTAAAAAAACACCACAAACTTCCACATTATTACATCATTAAAAAAGAAGCTAAAAAACAAGGCTGGGAGCCGAGCTCTGGTAATCTTTGTGATGTTTTGCCGGGACGAGCAATTGGTGGCGACAAGTTCAGTAACCGCGAGAAAAAACTGCCTTCCCGAAACGGAAGAATCTATTACGAAGCCGATGTTAACTACGACTGCGGACATCGCGATGCCGACCGACTGGTGTACAGCAATGATGGATTGATCTTCTTAACACACGACCATTATAAAACTTTTGAACAACGATAATTTATGGAAAATAATATATACATAGACTTTGTAGAACTTGGCGACTACGAAGACTTTTATGAAGTTTTAAAAACGAAATTGCCTTTGCCAGATTATTTTGGTGATAACCTTGATGCACTTTTCGATATTATTTCAGGAGAGTTAACAATGCCTTTACACATCGAATTTGTAAATTTAAGTGTGGATCAATTGGAAACTTTTGATGAGCTAATTACAACTTTGGAAGATGCAGAAGAAGAGGTGGAAGGTTTTACGTTTAGCTATTTTTTAGAACAGTTTGAGGATGATGAGGATGGCGATTTAGAAGACGATTTAACAGATTAATATGATAAGAAAAGCCCAATTAGACGATCTGGATCAACTGGTGATTTTGTTTAATAATTACAGAAAATTTTATGGAAAAGCTTCTGATATAGAGTCCGCAAAAGATTTTCTGAAAGCACGAATTTCTAAACAAGAATCCGTAATTTTTGTGGCAGAATATGAAGGTAATTTAAGAGGCTTTGTACAATTGTTTCCAATTTTTTCTTCTACAAGAATGAAAAAATATTGGTTGTTAAATGATCTTTTTGTTGATGAAAACTCTAGAGGACGTCAATTTTCTAAAGCCTTAATCGAAGCAGCCAAACAACTCTGCATTGATACAGAATCTTGCGGAATGCTTTTAGAAACTGGAAAAACGAACAATGTTGGAAATCGTTTATATCCAGCTTGCGGTTTCAAATTGTATGATGAGGTTAACTTTTATGAATGGACAAATCCCCAATAATATATAAAATGACAGATTTTGAAAAATACATTCAAGCTTATTTAGATCTTGTTCCTTCCGAAAATTGGATTGAAGAAATGGATTTTGCAGGAGCAAAAACTTTTGAGTTTTATAGTCAATTATCAGAAGAGCAAAGTCTTTTTGCGTATGATGAAGGCAAATGGTCGCTGAAAGAATTGTTGCAACATTTGATAGATACAGAAAGGGTTTTTAATTATCGTGCATTGACTTTCGCGCGCCAAGATAAAGTGGAGCTTCCTGGTTTTGATGAAGAATTATGGGCAAAAAATTCCGAAGCTAATGATCGCGCTTTGGAAAGTCTAATCGATGAATTTTCGTTTGTTAGAAAAGCAAATGTTTTATTTTTTGAAGGTCTTTCGGATGAGGCTTTGTCACAAACAGGTCTTGCCAACGGAAATTCGATACAAGTGGAAACCATAGGAAAACTGATTGTTGGACACAATATTCATCATCTTAATATTATCAAAGAGCGTTATGCGCCAAAAATGTAGGATTAATTGTTAACTTCAAAAGTTTTCAAATAAGCTTTAATATCGGGAAAGAAAATATCAAATTCATTCCCGATTTCTTTTTTGTTGTCCAAAAAAACTTGAAAAACAGGTAAATCTTTATCCAGATATTGTGCTTTGTTCAAGACATTCTGAATACTGAATTTGATGCCCCAGTCTTGTCGATAATTGTACAGCCAATTGTCTTCTTCCATTTTAATTAGCATTCTTTTAAAATTTTCAGGAAGCCATTCTTCGTGATCCCAAAGAGTTTTATAAACTTTTTTTGAATGCTCTAACAGTAGGTTTTCTTTCATGGAATGTGCAACATAAAAATCAAAAGCGACATCTACAAAAGCGCCAGCATATAATCTTACCAAGGGACTAAAGATCTTTTTTGCGGCAGAAACTGCGGGATGCGTATCTGTGAAACTGTCAATCGCACGATGTAGTTTTATTCCTTCCTGGATTTCTAAAGGGAAATTCTTGCGTTCATTGTTTTTAATGAAATCAGCAATCATATTACCCACGAGTTGCCCGTCGATAAAGGAAAAATAGGAATGTGCGAGGTAATTCATGGGCTTTTGTGTTCGTATTTGGAAGCGTTGTTAGGGCTCAAAGCCCTAACAACGCTCAGTAATTAATAATTTTTAAAGTTGAGATTAGCATAACTAAAATTTTCGATATCTTCAAATAAGGAAATGACTTTTTCTGTGTCTATAAGTAATGAGGTTTTATTTAAAATTTCTAAAAAAGAAGAATATGGGTAACTTATTATATCGTCTGAAATATTATGTTTTTTAGGATTGTTATGGATGTATTGAATGCTATTGATAAGATGATCTTGCGTTTTTAATAGTTTTCTTCGAAATGGCAATTCAAATAGTTTTCCTGTCCGAAGCTCTTGTTTGTTAATTGCTTGTGTATAGCTATTAAACGTATTTGAGAATTTTTGACTGATAATTTTCGAAATATCAAAAGACTCGTTGTTATTTTTCTGTCGAATTTCTTTTTCAGATTTTGTTTTAATAAGTAAGTGGAAGTGATTACTGGCTAAACAATATACATAAATTTCTGCTGTTGTAGAAATTTTTTCTTTTAATAACTTCAAAAAGTAAAAGTAATTTTTTGGCAAGAAAAAGATTTTTTCACCATTTATACCACGATTATAAATATGATAAAAAGAATCGGTGTCCAAAGGGTATACGTTTGTTTTCATCTTTTTTGTTTTGTGTTTTGGAAGCGTTGTTAGGGCTCAAAGCCCTAACAACGCTAGGTTTCAATAATCTCAATTAAACTCGTTGCGTATTTTAACTCATTGTATTTCATGAATACGAATAACGTGTTTGTTTATACTTATTTTCAGTATGCTATTGAATAATTTTTGTCTTGTTTTGCTTTTAAATTATCGCAATCTTAAACAAGGTTTTGTTGAAAAAAGTCCTTTTAAAGATAAACAACGGCACTTCGTTTTATATAAGTAATACTAAAATAATGAAATAATGATGATAATCAGTTAATTTTACTTTATTTCAAAATATACCATGGTTAAATTAAATTTAAAACAAAATATCTACAAAATCTTCAATCTTTCCAACTTCTTGAATTTTGATGCCAAATTTACGCTTCGGAATTTTATTTAAATTAGAAATAAAAATACATTCATAACCTAATTTTTCGGCTTCAGAAATACGCTGTTCCGCTTGTGGAATAGGGCGGATTTCACCACTTAAACCAATTTCTCCAGCAAAGCAAAACTTCTCCGAAATGGCGATGTCTTCATTGGATGATAAAATAGAAGCGATAACTGCCAAATCCAATGCAGGGTCATCGGTCTTGATGCCACCAGTAATATTGAGGAAAACGTCTTTGGCGCCTAATTGAAAACCAGCTCTTTTTTCTAATACTGCCAAAAGCATATTTAATCTTTTAGAGTCAAATCCCGTCGAGCTGCGCTGTGGCGTTCCATAAACCGCTGTGGAAACCAAAGCCTGAATTTCCAATAACATGGGGCGATTGCCTTCCAAAGTAACAGCCACCGAATTTCCAGAAAGTTCTTCAAATTTTTTGGTTATTAAAATTTCTGAAGGGTTTTTAATCTCTTTTAGACCTTGGGAAATCATTTCGTAAATTCCGATTTCTGCGGTGGAGCCAAAACGGTTTTTGTTGGCGCGAAGTAATCTGAACAAATGATTTCTGTCGCCATCGAAATTAAGAACGACATCTACCATGTGTTCCAAAACTTTTGGACCTGCAATTTGACCATCTTTGGTGATATGGCCAACCAAAAATACGGGTGTATTGGTTTCTTTCGCAAATTTGATGATTTCTCCAGAACATTCCCGAATTTGAGAAACTGTTCCTGGAGAACTTTCAATCATGCTAGAATGCAGTGTTTGTATGGAGTCGATGATGATAAAATCGGGTTTGAGTTTTTTTGCTTCGTGGAGAATTTTGTCCACAGAAGTTTCTGTAAAAAGATAACATTCGGGATTTTGTAAATCGGTAAGTCGGTCGGCGCGCATTTTGATTTGTGAGGCGCTTTCTTCCCCAGAAACATAAAATACTTTTTTGCGCATCTTGAGTGCCAGTTGGAGCAACAAAGTTGATTTTCCTATGCCTGGCTCGCCGCCGATAAGTGTGACAGAGCCTAAGACAATTCCGCCTCCTAGAACGCGGTTGAGTTCTTCACTAGGTGTAGAAATTCGGGGTTCTTCTTGTGCATTAACTTCGATAATGTTAATGATGTGTTGCTTTTTGTCACCTGAATAGTTTTTGGATGTTGATTTTTCAACAACTTCTTCAATAAGTGTATTCCATTCGCCACAATTTTTACATTGGCCGTGCCATTGTGGATATTGGCTGCCACAGTTTTGGCAGTAATAGACGGTTTTGAGTTTTGCCATTCTGTAAAGTTACTATCTAATTTTTTAAAATAAAATTTTCTTTTGTATCTTAAATCCCTAGCCCCGATGGAAGCGGCATCCTTTTGGGGTGGCGTGAGGCGGCGGAGCGTAGCGGAGCCGTCCGAGCGACACTCTAAAAGATAAAGCTGAGAGCGGGAAATAGCTCCTAATAAAAAACGGCAACCTAAGAAAGATTGCCGTAATTTTTTTAAATTATCAACTATTAGTTTTTGATAAATTTAAGATTTGATGTTTCGTCACCATTAGAAATTTTGATGACATAATTGCCAACTGGAAGCGGTTGTACATTGATGCTTTGGTTGCTGGCTTTACCAGAAAGTACCACTTGGCCACTTACATTTATAATTTGGTAAGATATCTCACCTGATTTTTTAGCTTGGATGTTGATAATATCTTTAACTGGGTTAGGGTAGATGTTGAAGGCATTGTTTTTGTTAATGTCAGAAACTGCCATGTTAGTTTCTACAAATTTCAAGGTGTAATCTTCAACTTGTCCGTATGTGAAAGACTCACAAGCTGTTGGTATCGCATTGAATTTCATCGATACTCTCATTCTCGTATTTTTATTAACGACTGCATTCGCAGGAACTTTTATTGAGCCAACAATAGGTGTTGTTGTTGATGCGGCCTTACTAAATGCTTGTTCTCCAGTGTCTGAGAAGTCTCCATCGGCATTCCAGTCAATATAAACAGCGTATCCTTCGTTATATGATGAACTTGTCCATTTTGGAGTAATTTTGATTTCGTAAGTTTTGCCTTGTTCTAATGTAGTGGAAATGTCTGTGAAATCTTCGTAACCAGCTGTTCCTGTACTTAGATTGTCTATGGTGTTAAATTGTACGCGATTAATTTTTTCGTCATTTGTATTAGAACTTGTTGATGTGCAATACTCTGCTTCGTCTGTAGTTGTTACAATAGCGATGTTGCTTGCTGCGGAGATGTTATTATAACCATCAATAGCTTTTACAGTAAAGCTATAAGTCGTAAGGCGTGTAAGTCCTGTAACATTGTAGGTCAATTGCGTGGTTGTTCTAGCAATCTCTGCACCATCTTTGTAAACGATATAGCCTGCCATATCGTTGTCATCTGTAGAAGCTCCCCAAGTTAGTTTTGCGCTGGTGCCTTTAATATTACTAGCTGCTAAATTAGTTGGAATTGTCGGTGGCGTCGTATCTGGTGTTGACAAATATTTTACCCCAATCCCAACAGCATAAAATGCGTCTTGCACAGCAATCATCTCTGCAGAGTTTTCTCCATACAATTCTTTCGCTACTTGAATTCCAAAGTCTCTCGTGTTTTTATAGTTTGAGTTAGCAGTAAGATAAGTCGTTTCTAGTTTGTAAACAATTTGTTCTGCTTTTTCCCAGCCAATACCTGTAACATTGTAAGGTTTTCCAAGATCGTTAGTTCCTGTTTTTCCCATTACAAGAATGTAAAACCAATGGTTAAGAACGCCACTGTTATAATGTACACCACAGTTATCATTGGTCCAGCTACTTGGCGTAATACATCCTTCTTCAACAGTTGCTGGATACCAATTGGTTCCTCTATAAGTGTCTGGTTGAGCGGATAATCCAGATTTTGGATTGCTCATTGATCTTAAATAATTAGGCGATGTTTTAACGATATCTTCTCCAATTAAAAAAGCTTGCTTTTCTGGTGCGTATTTGTGTTCTACAATTGCGCCCCAAATATCTGAAAAACCTTCGTTAAGTGCTCCTGACTCTCTTTGATATGCTAGATTGGCAGAATATTCGCAAACACCATGTCCCAATTCGTGTGCTGTAACATCGAATGCGGTTAAGGGTTTGAAAGTCGTTGCGCCATCTCCATAAATCATTTCGCTACCTGTCCATCCTGCATTTTCATAATTACTACCATAATGAACATAACTATTTAGTATAGCTCCCGCGTTGTTATAGCTATTGCGATTGAAAGTGTCTTTGAAGTAATCGTAAGTTTTTTCAACACCCCAATGTGCATCCAATGCAGCATTGTCAAAAGTGCTATTGTCGTGTTCCGCAGCAGTCCAATCGTTATTATTATCAACAAAATCTACGGCACTTCCTATGCTAGAGCTTTTTTTAAGATTTTTTGTAACAACGCCACCGCCACGTGTCGTATCGTTCAGAATATATTTACCACTATTGGTACCACTTGTAGCAAGTGTTGTTTCTATTTGACGAGAGCCACTATATCTTGTTGCCGCAGTTCCCGCAGCAAAAAGAATAGGTTGTGTAAAACTATCTTGAAGTTTGATAGGTTCTTCTTTAACGATGTTGTTGGTTGGAAGATTGTTATGCAAATTAGCATGTTTCATAATGGCATTATATCCTAAGATAGCACCACTAGAAGCATCTACATAGACCCAACCTCTGCTAATAGGCATAGCCGCATATATGTCAAATTTGTACGCTAATATCAATTTGTAATCACCATTTCCAGATGAAATTGGTAAAAGTACTTTTTGACCAACAGGTTTTTTGTATCCAGAAGATGCAGAATAGGCTTGGTCTTCCCACATATATGAGGAAGCGTTCACGTATTTTTTAGCTTTGTTAAAAGCCTGTTCTTCTGTTATTGAAATCTTAGTTTGTGCATCATCGGTTTTAAAAATTTCACCATTCATGCTGGTAAGCTCACCATTCTTGTAATGTAGATTATAAGAACCAAATTCAACAGGGATATTATCAAAATACATTTGGTATTTTTCATCTTTGAATTTTCCAGATTTGTCAACCTCTGTAGAAGTCAATTTCATACTGGTTTTAGATGATAAATTAAGATACTGTTGAAATAAATTTTGGGCTGTTACAGATGAAAGACCGTTTCCTGAACTAAAGCTTATTAAGCTGGGTGTTCCGTTATCGTGAAGAATTTTTTTACTGATATTATTCTGTGCATTCAAATTTGCAGATAGAAACAAAACACCAATAAAACCGAGACTAAGTAGATTTTTTCTCATTTTTTAATTATTTGTAAAGTGATTTATGGTCGCCGCAAATTAATAAAAAAATATGAGTTATATCATTAATGATTATTTTTTTTCAAAAAAGTTCAAGATTATCAAGTGGTTGTTGCAATAAAACTTTGTTTTTTACTATTTGCTTAGATTAATTAAAATCAATAAGGGGATGCTTTACATTCCTATTAGCTTTAGGAATTAAATATTCTTCTAATCGAAGTTTATCTCCTTATTTTAATTTTTTAAGCTGTGTTATTAGGAAGAATTGATAAAAAAAATCCCTTCTATTAAAAGGGATTTTATGTTAAAATTATTTCTTTTCAGGAATGTTTTGAAGAATGTCTTGCAAGAACTTCCAGAATTTTTGTAGCGAGGAAATACTTGCTCTTTCGTCTGGCGAGTGCGCACCTTTTATAGTAGGACCAAAACTTACCATTTCCATTTTTGGATAATTGGTGCCGATAATTCCACATTCCAAACCTGCATGACAAGCGACAACCATTGGTTTTGCACCGAAATTTTTTTCATAAATATCTGTCATAATTTGGATGATTTCTGCGCCAGGATTAGGTTTCCAACCAGGGTAACCTCCTGCTAGCTCTGTGGTTAATCCATTGCTTTCAAAAGAAGAAATCAACTGTTGGGCAACTTCTGTTTTTGTAGATTCTACAGAAGATCGCGTTAGGTTAAGGATTTTAACGGCGCCGTCTTTTACCTCGATTCTAGCAAGATTATTAGACGCCTCGACCAAGCCTTCAACATCTGGACTCATTCGGAAAACGCCGTTGTGTGCGGCATTTAGTGCAAAAATAATGCTTTTAGAATCTGCATTTGATAAAGCTTTTTCTGTAGTAGATGTTTTATTGATTTCGATGATTAAATCTTTTTCAATGCTTGCGAATTCTTCTAAAATGTTTGTTTTTAAATTTGATAAAACGACTTCAACATCTGATATATTTGAAACCTTAATGACTGCTTTGGCTTCTCTTGGAATGGCATTTCGTAATCCACCACCATCGATACTGTTAATTTGAACATCAAATTTTAATGTTTCAAATAAAAATCTTCCTAAAATCTTGTTAGCATTTCCAAAGCCTTTGTGAATATCCATTCCAGAATGTCCGCCTTGCAGACCTTTAATTTGGATTTCTAAGCTTTCACCTTTTACGTTTTCTGTTCCGAAGCTTGCAGTTGCAGTTATATCAACGCCTCCTGCACAGCCAATATCGATTTCGTCATCTTCTTCGGTATCTAAGTTTAAAAGGATATCGCCATGTAGCAAGCCACCTTTCAGGCCAAGTGCGCCAGTCATTCCGGTCTCTTCATCTATTGTGAAAAGTGCTTCCATTGCGGGATGCGGAATGTCGTTGCTTTCCAAAATTGTCATAATTGTTGCCACTCCAAGGCCATTGTCAGCACCAAGTGTCGTACCTTTTGCCCTAACCCAATCACCGTCAACATACATCTGGATGCCCTGCGTGTCAAAGTCAAAATCAACATCGCTATTTTTTTGACAAACCATATCAAGGTGCGATTGCATTACAATAGCTTGGCGGTTTTCCATGCCTTGTGATGCAGGTTTGCGGATAATAACGTTGCCAACTTCGTCAACCAATGTGTCTAATCCTAAATCTTCTCCGAATTTTTTGATGAATGCTATTACGCGTTCTTCCTTTTTGGAAGGACGCGGTACGGCGTTCAGCAATGCAAAATTCTTCCAAATATTTTTAGGTTCTATTTGTGAATATTCCATTATATAATTTTAAAAAAGCTAATTTACGGAAACTAATGTAGCTATTACTAGTTTTTGAATATTTTGATTCAAAAACTGGTTTTAAATGAGGATATTTATTTGGTTTAAATTTAAAATAAATCCTTCCTATTATTAATAAGAAGGATTTATTTCTAGTGTTCAATCAAATTATGCTGAATAGCAAAGCGTACAAGTCCAATAGAGTTTCTGATGTTTAACTTTTGAAAGATATGTCTTCTGTGGGTTTCAACAGTGTTAAAACTTATAAAAAGACGATCAGAAATCTCTTTGCTATTGCAACCTTCACAAATAAGTTGAATAACTTCTAATTCGCGATTGGTAATACTGTCGAGGATTTCGTTGAGGGGAAGATTCTTATGAGAATTAGGTGTGTTAAGTAAAGATTGCATGATTTTCTCTCTAAGCTCTTCGCCCACATATTCTTTACCGTTTTTAATACAAGTCAAAGCTTCCACAACGGCTTTGCTATCGTTGTGTTTTTCTACAAGACCATCTATTCCTATCTGGAATAAATCGGTAATTCTTTTGAGTTTGTTTTCTCCGGTAAGAATTAAAATTTTTGTGTTTTCCCGAAGTTTTTTGATGGATTTGATAAGGTCAGCAGAGTTTTCGTTTTCAAAAATAATTTCTGTAATGACCAGGTCTACGTCATTATTTTCTAGCCAATTACAAGCTTCTGACGAGGAATTTGTGTGACCAACTATTTCAAAGCCTTTTTTGCGGGTTAGCAACGAAACTAAGCCATCAATAACAATTTGATGTTGGTCGATAATGTAAATTTTCATTTGGTTTTTTTGGTTTTTAGTTTATATATATGGTTTTTGTGTTTATGGGGACATAATTTTATAAATTTTCTTAATTTTTAATCTTTCAAGGAGGTGCAAGTTAATGATTATTAATGATATTGGAAATAAAAACTACACATTTATCCATTTTTTTTCAATTAATTTCATCAAAAAATCAGGACATTTGATAATCTTATTATCATTGGCTCTCAAAAAAAATAATGTGGTGGAGGCTTCTGTTATTTTTTCATCGACATCATTATAAATTTCGTAGTCGAAAATAATTCTTACCCCAGGTTTTGTTTTTATACTGGTTTTTATATGTAGAATTTGGTCATAAAGAGCTGGTTTTAGATATTTAATTTTATATTCGGAAACGGGAAGAAAGATACCCATTTTTTCAATCTCATCATAAGATATTCCAAGTGAACGAAATAGCTCCACGCGTGCCACTTCGAAGTAGGTTGCATAGTTGCCATAATAGACGTAACGCATAGGGTCTGTTTCTGCGTAACGTACTCTTATTGAGGTGTTTGTGTGTATCATTTTAAGTCGATATTAATACATACAAATATATTTTTTAATAAGCAATAGAGCAAAAATTTTTTTTTATAAATTATAATTAGATATTTGTCTTCCCTATAAAAAAATGCCTAATCTGGTAAAAAGCAGCTCTGAAA